>DASUBC010000659.1:0-2362 GCA_035763465.1 Thermomicrobiales bacterium | reverse complement strand
GCGTCCACCAGCGCGATCACCTGTTCGCTGCCGCCCGCGCCGATCACCTGGCGCACCGTCTCGGCGGTGATGCCATCGTCGCCATAAGCAGAAAGCTGGTCGAGCAGGCCGAGCGCGTCGCGCAGCGCGCCGTTCGCGGCGCGGGCGATCGCGGTCAGCGCGCCATCATCGGCCTTGATGCCCTCGCGCTCGCTCACGCGGCGCAGGTGTTCAATGATCTTCTCGACCGGAATGCGGTGGAAGACGAAGGTCTGGCAGCGCGAACTGATCGTCTCCAGCACCTTCTCCGGGTCGGTCGTCGCCAGGATGAAGGCGGCGTGGGGCGGTGGCTCCTCCAGCGTCTTCAGCAGCGCGTTGGAGGCTTCCTTCGTCAGCTGGTGGACTTCGTCAATGATGTAGAACTTCTTCTTGAGCTGCGCGGGCGCGAACCGCACCTTCTCGCGCAGGTCGCGCATATCCTCAATGCCGCGATTCGACGCCGCGTCAATCTCGATGATGTCTACGGCGCGTCCTTCGTTGACCACCCGGCAGGAGGCGCACTTGTTGCAGGGCCGGTCCGCCGGGTCGGGCGCTTCGCAGTTGACCGCTTTCGCCAGCAGGCGCGCAGAAGACGTCTTGCCGCTGCCGCGCGGGCCGCAGAAGAGGTAGGCGTGCGCGACGCGATCGTGCCGCACCGCGTTCCGCAGCGTCCGCGACACATGATCCTGCCCGACCAGGTCGTCCTCCGCGAACGTCACCGGCCGGTATTTCCGGTACAGCGATTGCGACCGCCCGTTCGCCGACCTATCCGTGTCCGCCATTGGCCCTATCCCCTGTCTACCTCGCGCCCATCCTGTACGGACAGATTATAGCCGAAGTACGCGGTACGAAGTACGAAGGAAGTACGAACGACAAAGTACGAAGTACGCCAGGTCAGACACGATGCTGCCAAACTGCCACAAAGCCACTATGAGCGTACTTCGTACTTCGTCGTTCATGCTTCACGCAAAGCGATTGGGGGTGAACGGCGCGAGCTGGGCCGGCGCGGCGCCAGAGATGATCGTTTCCGCGACAAGGCGGCCGAGCAGCGGGCCAAGTGTGACGCCGCTGTGGGTGACGGCGACGTAGAAGTTCGCGTAGCTGGGCAGCAGGCCGGCGATAGTCAGCCCATCGGCAGGCATCGGGCGAACGCCGATGCGCGCGGCGGCCAGACCCGCCACCGTGACGGCTGGCCGATACCGCGTGGCGCGGTTGAGCAGTTCGGCGCAGGCGGGTGGCGGCGGCGTGCGCGGCGTCTCGGCGGTCACAGTGGCGTCCAGATCATCAGCATGGCCCAGCACGAGACCGCCAGCTGGCTCAGGACGAAAGTAGATGTTGTCCGCGTGGCAGACCACCCGGCCGCACGGTTCGACCGGCGCGGTCACCGCGAGCAGCCCCGGCGCCCGGCCAACCGGCAGCGTCACGCCCGCCAGCGCCGCGACCTCGGCGGTGCGCGGTCCCGCACAGTTGACGGCGGCGTCTACACCGACGACCTCGTCGGTCGCCAGCCGCAGACCCGTCACACGCCCACCAGCCGCCTCGATGGCCGTCACGGCAGCGTGCGTGCGTACCACCGCGCCAAGTTCGCCAGCCCGCGCCAGCACCGTGCGAATCAGCAGCGGCGCATCGGCCCAGCCCTCGCCCGGCGTGTACCAGACCTGCTCGATCTCCTCCGGATCGAGCGCCAGTCCTGGTTCAAGTTCCATCGCCTGCGCTGGCGTCATCACTTCGACCGGATAATCCCAGGCATTGAGATGCGCCGCCAGGTCGCCAAGGCGTTCGCGTCCTGCCGGCGTCGCGGACCAGTGCAAGCCACCGGTAAAATGCGCCCAGTTGTCCCCAGCGCACTCGCGCGCCAGCCCCGCGTGTTCAGCCATGCCCGCGGCGTTGAGGTCGTGATACGCGCGCGGCGGCTTATTGGACGCATTGAGCCAGGCGAAACTCGCACCACTTGTGCCCTGCCCCGGCTCCGCCGCCTCGTAGAGCGTCACTTTTGCGCCCGCGCGTGCCAACCAGTACGTCAGCGCCGCACCGACAATGCCGCCGCCAATAACCGCAATCTCCATCAGGGCACACCTCACCTATGTTCACGATAATGGCAGCCGGCGGTTGAAACCGCGCCTGAAGGCCCCTTACGGGGCCACGAACCCCGCCTGCGCGGGTTAGGTTTTGGCAACTATTGCGTCAGCAATTGGCCTCCGCATATGACGAACCCTAGTCCGCGCAGGCGGACTTCGTGGCACGCCACAGCGTGCCATTCAGGCGCGGTTTCAACCGCCAGCCCTCACCCCGCTAGCAATTGCGCGATTACCTCCGTCGCGACATTGCCGCCGCTGACGATCAA
>DASUBC010000658.1:0-3203 GCA_035763465.1 Thermomicrobiales bacterium | reverse complement strand
CGCGCTACGCGTCTGGGCCGGTTCGCGCCCGCTCTACAAGGATGTCGCGAGCACGGTCAGCGACCGTGACCTGAGCCGCGACTATAAGTTGCTCGACCACCGCGAGCGCGACGGCGTGGACGGCTTTATCTCGATCGTCGGTGGCAAGTTCACTACTTATCGGCTGATGGCCGAGCGCACGGTGGACCTTGCCGCGCAGCGCCTCGGTGTAGACGCGCCGTGTCGCACGGCCGACGAGCCGACCGAAGCGCCCGCGTCCGGCGCGAACGGCGCGCCGCGCCTCTTCTGGCTGGGCCAGCCGCTGGCGGAAGTCGAGGCCGACCAGAGTTACGGCCAGTTGATCTGCGAGTGCGAGCTGGTCACCCGCGCGCGGGTAGACGCGGCGATCGCGGGCGGGATCGCCAATCTGGACGACCTGCGGCGCGATCTGCGACTCGGAATGGGGCCATGCCAGGGCGGCTTCTGCACCATGCGCGCGGCGGCGCTCGTGCAGGAAGCGCGCATGGCCGATGCTCATGCCACATCGACCGCGAACCTGGCCCTGCGCGACTTCCTCGAAGAACGCTGGCGCGGTATCACGCCGGTGCTCTGGGGCGACCAGTTGCGCCAGGAACGACTCGACGAGCTGATCTACCTCGACGTGCTCGCTGTTGACCGCCTGCCTGCCACCGCCCCGGCGGACGACTGGCTCGTCCCCGTGGCGGCAGACGAAGCGGAGAAGGAATGACGCCGGTGTACAACGCAGAGCGCGCGGAGAACGCAGAGATCGCAGCGAGGAACGTGAGAAAAGGAGTGGTGATACAACGTGGTCAGTTCCTGGCCGACCACGCCGGCTCCATAATCTCAATCAACTCTGCGCGCTCTGTGTTAAGAATCATCGCCTGACTGAGTAGATGAGATGGCCTACGATGTGATTGTGATTGGCGCGGGGCTGGCGGGGCTGACCGGCGGGCTGCGGCTCGCCGAGGCGGGCCGGCGCGTGCTGTTGCTCGCCAAGGGCCACAGCCACACTCACTGGTCGGCCGGCACGATCGGCGTGGCGTACGATGAACAGCCGCTCGCGGCGGTGGCGCGGCTGGCGGCGCAGCCCGATCATCCGTATGCCCGCGCCGGCATTCCCGACCTCACGGCGGCGGTCGCGCGCCTGCGAGAACTCTGCGCGGCGGCGAACTACCCTCTGGCCGGCGCGCTCGACCGCAATACTCGCCTACCGACGGCCGTTGGCGCGCTGCGCCCGGCGGCGCTCTTTCCGGGGACGATGGCGGCGGGCGACGCGGCCAGCCATGCCCCCATCCTCGTCGCCGGTTTTCGCGAGTTCCGCGACTTCTTCCCATCGCTTGTCGCGGCCAACCTGACCGCGCAGGGGCTTCCGGCGCGCGGGGTCTATCTCGACCTGCCCCGCACCCGCCGCCAGCTCGATTTTCCGACCACGAGTTTCGGTCGCTTGTTCGAGGACCGCGCCTTCCGTGCCGATGTCGGCCGGCAACTGCGCGCGGCGCGTGGTGACGCGGCGCGAATCGCGCTCCCCGCGGTGCTGGGCCTGCGCGATGCCGGCGCGGTTGTCAATGAGCTGCGCGAGTTGAGCGGCGTGCCGGTCTTCGAGATTCCCACTCCACCGCCCTCTGTGCCCGGTATACGCCTCTACGATATTCTGGCGGAAGCGTTCCAGCGCGCGGGGGGGCGACTCCAGATCGGCTCCTGGGTGCTGCGCGGCGAGGGCGAAGGACGACGGCTGCGCGCAATCTACACCGAGGCCGCCGCGCGCGAGCAGCGCCACACGGCCGATTACTATCTGCTGGCGACCGGCGGCATCGCCGGCGGCGGCCTGCGTACCGACCATACCGGCGCGATCGTCGAGACGGCGCTCGGTCTGCCGGTGGCCGCGCCGGCGCAGCGCACGGACTGGTTCGCACCGCGCTTTCTCGCGCCGGAGGGGCACGCGATCTACCGCGCCGGAATCGGCGCCAGCGCCACGCTGCGCCCGCTTGACAGCCAGGGCGTGGTCGTCTACGAAAACGTGGTCGTGGCCGGCGCGGCGCTGGCCGGCGCCGACTTGATTCACGAAGGCGCTTACGAGGGTGTCGCCCTGGCGACCGGCTGGCGTGCCGCCGGTGAACTGCTGGGCGCAGCGGGCGAAACGCGGAATGCCGAAGCGGCCGGATTGCCGGCTGCTGACCATTGACCACCGCTGTCGGGAGTGACTGTGAGCAAGCAACCTGAGCAACTGGACCGCTCGCTGAACCTGACGCTCGACTATTGCATCAAGTGCAATGTCTGCACCAGCGCCTGCCCGGTCGCGCGCGTGACGGACCTCTTTCCGGGGCCGAAGTACGTCGGGCCGCAGGCGCAGCGTTTCCGGCAGCCCGGCCAGGAGTCGCCCGACCATTCGGTGGACTATTGTTCCGGCTGCCGGGTCTGCAACATGGTCTGCCCGACCGGCGTCCGCATCGCGGAGCTCAACGCGCGTGCCCGCGCGCAGATCGTGGCCGCCCATGGGCTACCGCTGCGTAACCGCCTGCTGGGACGCTCCGAAGTTATGGGCATCCTCGGCACGCCGGTCGCGCCCCTGGCGAACTGGACGCTGCACACTCCTGTGTTGCGCTGGGCGATCGAAAAGACAGTCAGAGTCCATCGCAAAGCGCCGCTGCCGTCGTTCGCGGGGCATACCTTCCGGGGCTGGTTCCGGAAGCGCGGCGCGCGGCCCCAGGCGAAGAAGGTCGTCTATTTCCACGGCTGCTCGACCAATTACTACGAGCCGCACGTCGGCGAGGCGGCGGTCGAGGTGCTGGAACACAATGGCTTCGAGGTGCTGCTCGCACCACAGAATTGTTGTGGGCTGCCGCTCCTCTCGAATGGCGAATTCCGGGCGGCGCGGCGCTATCACCGCAACAACCTACGAAAACTCTTGCCCTATGTGCGGCAGGGGTATGCGATCGTCGGCACCTCGACCAGCTGTACGCTGACGCTGAAGGAAGAAGCGCCGGAACTGCTGGGCCTGCACTCTGACGACGTGCGCCTGCTGGCCGAGAACACCTATGACATCTTCGAATTCTTGCGCGACTTGCACGAGCGCGGCGAACTGCGGACCGATTTCGGACGGATCGAGCAGACCTTGCCCTATCACCCGCCCTGTCAGTTGCGCGCCCACCGGATCGGTCATCCGGCGCGCGACGTGCTCGAATTGGTGCCGGGCCTGCGGCTGG
>DASUBC010000657.1:0-8993 GCA_035763465.1 Thermomicrobiales bacterium | reverse complement strand
TGGCGACGAGCAGGTCGCTCCCCTCGATCTTCAGGTCGTGGATTGGTACGACCGGCAGGTTGCCGCCAAGCCGCCGCCAGGCGCCGCCATCGTCGAACGAGACATAGATGCCGGTCTCGGTGCCGGCGAAAAGAAGACCCTTGCGCTCCGGGTCGGCGCGGATGGTGCGCGTGAAGTCGCCCTCGGGGATGCCGCCGACGATCGGCGTCCAGGTCTGGCCGTAGTCGGTCGTCTTGAGGAGGTAGGGTCTGGTGTCGTCGTGCTTGTAGCGCGTCGCCGCGACGTAGGCGGTAGCCACGTCGTGCGGCGACGGCTCGATGATCGAGATCAGCGCCCACTCCGGCAGCAGGTCCGCGCCCGGCGTGATGTTCTGCCACGTCTTGCCGCCGTCGCGCGAGAGGTGGATGAGGCCGTCATCCGAGCCGGCCCAGAAGACACCCTGCTCGTGCGGCGATTCGGCGAAGGCGAAAATGGTGCAATAGGTCTCCGCGCCGGTATTGTCGCGTGTGATCGGCCCACCCGACGGACCCAGTTTCTCCGGGTCATTGCGGCTCAGGTCGGGGCTGATCGTCTCCCAGCCCGTGCCGCCGTCCGTCGAGCGGAAGAGCTGGTTGCCGGCGGCATAGAGGACGTTCGGGTCGTAGCGGGAGATGACGAGCGGGAAGGTCCACTGGAAGCGGTACTTATGATCGCGCGCCCCCGCGCCCATGCCGTGCTCCTCCGGCCAGACGGTGATGTTGCGCTGGTTGCCGGTGCGACGATCGTAGGCGATCAACCGGCCGTGACCAGAGCCACTGCCGATCGCCCCGGCGAAGACGATATTCGGGTCGTCGGGTCGGATGGCGATGTAGCCGCTCTCGCCGCCGCCCGGCTCCTCCCACTCGTTCTGCGTAATCGCGCCCTGGGTGGAGAGACTCGGCAGGCTGATCGCTGAGTTGTCCTGCTGCGAGCCATAGAGGAAATAGGGCACGCGGGTGTCGGTAGTGACGTGGTAGAACTGCGCGGTCGGCTGGTTGTAGATAGTGGACCAGGTCAGCCCGCCGTTGAAGGAGATACACGCGCCGCCATCGTTCCCTTCGATCATCCGGCGCGGGTTGCGCGGATCGATCCAGAGGCCGTGGTTGTCGCCGTGTGGCGTCGGGAAAGTAGTGAAGGTTTTGCCGCCATCGGTCGAGCGCCAGGCTTGCAGGTTCAGGACGTAGCAGCCGTCGGGATTCTGCGGGTCGGCGAAGAGGTGGGTATAGTACCAGGCCCGCCGCCGCAGCTCGCCGCTGTCGCTCTGCTTCGTCCAGTGCTCGCCGCCGTCGTCCGAACGGAAGAGCGCGCCGTCCTCCGCCTCGACCAGCGCCCAGACGCGCTCCGGCCGCGCGGGTGAGACGGCGACGCCGATCTTGCCCTTGACCCCTTTGGGCAGCCCCGGCTTGTCGGTCAGTTCGGTCCAGGTGTCGCCGCCATCGGTAGACTTGAAGAGGCCGCTGCCCGGTCCGCCGCTCGTCAGGCTCCAGGGCCGGCGCTGCGCCTCCCAGAGCGCGGCATAGAGAATACGTGGGTTGTTGGGGTCCAGCGAGAGGTCAATGGCGCCCGTGTGGTCATCGCGGTGCAGCACCAGCGTCCAGGTCTTGCCGCCATCGGTCGAGCGATAGACGCCGCGCTCGGGATTTGGTCCCCAGGCGTGACCGAGCGCAGCGACGTAGACGACGTCGGCGTTCTGGGGGTGGACAAGAATCCTGGCAATGTGGCGGGTCGCGCCGAGGCCGACGTTCGCCCAGGTCCGGCCGCCGTCCGTGGATTTGTAAACGCCGTCGCCGTGCGAGACGTTGCCGCGAATCGTCGTCTCGCCGGTGCCGGCATAGACGACGTTCGGATCGGCTTCGGCGACCGTGATAGCCCCGATCGCCGCTGTCTTGAAGAAGCCATCGGAGATGTTCTCCCAGACCGTGCCGCCATCGGTCGTCTGCCACACGCCACCCGCGCAGGCGCCGAAATAGAACGTCATCGGATCGGTGGGGTGTCCGGCGACGGCGACGACGCGCCCGCCGCGATGCGGCCCCAGGCAGCGCCACTCCAGCATCCCGGTCAGGTCTACCGTGTCACGCGCGCTCATGCGTTGTCTCCTCCCATGCGGTCATACAACGGTTCGCTCGCGCCAGTGTCGCATATCCGTGCCGGGGTTCAAGCGGCCGGCGGCCAACACCGCGCGCCATCCGGCTTTCGCGGTATAGTCACACGACACACCGCGCTGGAGTGGCGGCGTGGGCATTGATGGAGGGAGAAGCGCAATGCCGGACGATTCGCTGCTGTATACGGTCACGGTGGGTGACGCGCGAATCGCGCTAATTCGTGACGGCGAACTGGACATCGCCGCGGCTGAACTCTTCAACGGCACCGCGCCGGACGCGCTGGTGAACCAGCCGCCAGACGCGGGTGATGGCCTGGTGACGATTCCGCTGCACGTCGCGCTGGTGCAGGTTGATGACGAAGTCGTTCTCATTGATACCGGGCTGGGGACCATACCGGCGGCCGGCGAGCGTGGCGGCCAGATCGGCGCGGCGCTCGGCGCGCTCGGCCTGACGCCCGACGCGGTCACGCGGGTCATCATCACCCACATGCACGGCGACCATATCGGCGGCGTCTTCAACGATGCCGGCCAACTTGCCTTTCCCCGCGCCCGTTATCACCTGCCGCGCGCCGACTGGGAGTGGGCAGCAGGCCACGAGAAAGAGAAGTATCCCCGGTTTGTGCGACAACTGGCGAGCCTGACCGACCCGGTGCTTGACGCGCCGGACGACCGCCTGACGCCGTCACTTCGGTCGGTGGACAGCGCCGGACACTCGCCCGGCCACCGCTGCCTGCTCGTCGAGTCGAGCGGTCAGGGCTTTTGCTTTCTGGGCGACCTCACCCATTTACCTTCGCTGCACTTTACCGAACCAGACCGCGTGACCGCCTGGGACTCCGACCCGACCCTGACACCGCCCGCCCGCCGCCGCGTCGCGGCCCAGGCGGTGGCCGGTGACTGGCTGCTGGCCGCCCCACACGCCGGCTTCCCGGCACTCGGCCGCCTGACACCGGCCGCTGGCGCCTGGGCCTGGCAGTCGGTGGAGTAGTTGGTAGGCGGTTGGCAGTAGTTGCTCATCCCTAGCATCGTGCTGGTAGATTGGCACTATCTAGTCGAGAGGAACCACGAACTATCATCTACGCCTACTAACTGCTACAGTAAGGCTATACTGGAAGAAAGAATGCGAGGATAGGATGCTCCGGCAACTTACCCGATCACGTATCTATATTGCAGGAGCCGCGATGAAGACGGCAACCTTCGTGATGACACCAGCCGCAGGCAGGGACGAGTCGCGGAGGTCGTGCTGGCGAGGAGGTGCGTGATGAGCAGTGGTCAACCACGCGAAGTGGCGCGCAGCGCCTATTGGAAGACGGCCGGGCATCTCCTGGGCCGCCTGCGCGATCGTCATGGCTGGTCATACCAGGAGCTGGCCGACCGGGCGGGCGTGACCGCCGATCTGGTGGTGGCGTACGAGCTGGCGCGCGTACGCTACCCCGAGCTGGAGGCGTGCTGGCGCATTACCGCCGCACTTGGCGTCAGCCTGCCCGCGTTTCTGGAGCAGGTGGGTAAAGTCGCCGGCGTCTCGCTGGTCGCTGGCGTCCGGCCGCCGAGTTTCGGCGGCGCCGCTGGTCCGCGCCGCACGTCCATTCGCGAGGAACCTGACGACCAGGACGCCCTCAGCAGTTTCGTCAAACAGATGAACGAACCCAAGTCGTGAGCGCGTGAGTCGTGTGACGAGGTAGGCCGGCGCCGTGCCCGGCTGCGGGTGCAGTGTCATACCAGAGCAACGCACGACTCGCGCGCTCACGCTTCCACGCCTGCTATACTGCTGGTATATGTAGCGTTGTCGCGCATCGTTGACGTGCGGGCGAGATCCAGGCAGGAACACTGGAAGGAATAACCGATGGAACGAGTAGCGATCATTGGTCTTGGTCTCATTGGCACGTCAATCGGCCTGGGTTTGCGCGAGTGGTCCGCCCGCGAGAAGCGCGATGAGCAAGACCGCCTGCACGTCGTCGGCTTCGACGTTGACCTGGCGCAGCAACAACAGGCCAAGCGGATGAAAGCGACCGACGAGATGAGCTGGAATATGCCGTCGGCGGTGCGCGATGCGGACCTCGTCATCATCGCCACCCCGGTCGGCGCGGTGCGCGAGGTCTTTACGACCATCGGCGACCAGCTCAAGCATGGCTCGGTGGTCACGGATACTTGCTCGACCAAGGGCCAGGTGATGGCCTGGGCAAAGGAGCTGCTGCCGACGACGACGAGCTTCGTCGGTGGGCACCCGATGGCCGGCAAGACACAGAGCACTGAGGCAGCGGAGGCTACGCTCTTCAAGGGCGCGACCTGGTGCGTTTGCCCGGCGGTGAAGGCGTCGGAAGGAGCAGTGCAAACCGTTCTGGGCATGATCGCCGCGCTCGGCGCCGACGCGCAATTTGTTGACCCCGACGAGCACGACGGCTTCGTCGGTGGGATCAGCCACCTGCCGTTTGTCCTCTCCAGCGCCCTGATGAATACGGTCAGCGCCGGTCCGGCCTGGCGGGATATGAAATTACTCTCGGCCTCCGGGTTTCGCGATGTTTCGCGCCTGGCCGCCGGCAGCCCCGAGATGTACCGCGACATCTGCCAGACGAACCGCGAGAGCCTGCTGCGCTGGATTGACGAATTCGGCGCATCGTTGCAGAGCTTTCGCGGGCTACTAGCCAGCGAAGAACCGGCGCAAGCTGCCGCGATCCAGGACTACTTCACCCGCGCACGCGATGCCCGCGCCGATTGGGCGACGGCCGAGCGCACCGATGGCGGCATTTTGCAGGACACCGAAGGCGAGCTGAGTAAGTCCTCGCTAGGCGGCCAGGTCGGTCAGATGCTCTTCGGTGGCCTGGTACGCCGCCGGCCACCGCTACCGAATGGCAACGGCGCCGGCGAGAAAGGCCGGCAGGAGCGCCCCGACCGATCCTAGCCCCCGGCCCCCAATACTGGGGGAGCACGCTATCCCAGCGCCGGGGCCGACTGTATACCACCGCGTTCGATTAGCGTGCTCCCCAGCATCGGGGGTGGGGGGCTGTCTCCCATTCCGCATTCCGCGTTCAAGTGGGTGTTACGGCACGATGCTCCAGTCGTGCGGCAGCTCGTAGCGGTAGAGATGGCGCGTCGGCTTACCGGCGGCGCGAATCCGCCCACGGTCGCGCCGCAGCAGCGCGCTATAGGAGTTTTGCACCTGGACGATACGCTGGGCGGCCAGGTTGAAGAGAATGACGCCCGTTTCCACCGGCTCAAGACTGGCCGCGCGCGTGATACTGTCAACGACCCGGAATGGCCCGGAGTGTCCCCTGGTGAGCGCCGCATGAATGGCCTGGTATCGCTCGGGGCCGTTGTGCTCGTCGAAAATCGCCAGGCCATCGAGCACCTGGTCAACCATCTGGGCGTCGAAGGGCCGGGCAGCGGCCAGGAGGGCTGTGACATTCGCCGGCCGCGCGCTACACGCGGCAGTCAATACTTTCGCGCCATGGGCCGGACCAACAAAGCTCACCGTGCCTGTATCATCAATAATTGTCAGCCGAATCTTGCTCACGTCTCCGCCAATCTATCCACGGCGCCCCTGGCGGTGTGCCGGGCGCCGTCACTCTGCCGGTCACTCAGTCCACGAGCACTCTATCCGGCGCCCGAACGGCGTGGCCCGGCTGAGGCGCTCGTGCTGAACGTTTACTGTACCATAGGGGATAGGCGGTAGGGGATAGGGGATAGTTTCTCGCCAGGAGTCAGTGGTAAGAGACCAGCACGGTGCTTGGGATAAGCAATTATCCCCTACCACCTAAATCTGGTAGTTCAGCGCGTTATCGCGCGCCTGCTTGCGCGCCAGCAGCGTTTCGAGTGTGACTTCGCGGAGCACGCGCGCGGTCGCCTGATCGATCTCGTTGCAGAGCCAGCGCACCACCCAGGCATCGGTCTGTTCGCCGGGCGGGACTTCATTGGCGCTGGCACGGGGCAACCCTTCGAGCGCGCCGATCACCTCGGACATCGTGATGCGCTCCGGCGCCTTGGTCAGCAGGTGCCCGCCGGCCGGGCCGCGCACACTTTGTACGATGCCAGCCTTGCGAAGTGTCAAGAGCAGTTGGTTGAGGTATGCGTCAGGAATGCCCTGACGCTCCGCAATTTCCCGACTCTGAATTGGCCCCTGGCCCCGGCGCTGCGCCAGTTCCAGCAGCGCGCGAATGCCATACTCGCTGCGACTTGATAATTTCACCCGACACCTCGTATCAACGCGGAACACCGCCTGCGGAACGCAGCATAGCGAGGAGACTGGCGTTGGAGTTGCTGATCGTCGTCTCCGCGCGGGAGCTTCAGCCCGGCGGAACGCGTACGCGACAATACCAGAAGCCGCCGCAGAGAGCAACAGGGCAATTGAACCGCCAAGACGCCAAGAGATGCCAAGTTTTCTTTGTTTCGTCTATTCTTGGCGCTCTTGGCGTCCTCTTGGCGCCTTGGCGGTTCAGCGCACCCTGTTCCTCCGCCGCCCGCAATGTTACGATAGACCTGCCGCAATGGCGCGGTTGGTTCGTCAGGGAGTAGCCCAGCGTGGTGCAACGCGATTACATCTTACGAACAATCGAGCAGTTTGGCGAGTTCTGGTCCGCGCTCATTCATCTCAAAGCACACCAGCAGTATCAGGAAGCGCGGGCATTGCTGGACCAGACCCTCCAGCGCTCGCTGGGCCTCAACGCCGCCGCGCTCGCCAATTTGCCGGCTGAGGAATTGATCGCGCTCATCCGCCTCGGGCACTCGCAGCGCCTGGGCAGCGCCGTGCTCACCGACCGCCTCACTGTGTTGGCGCTCATGCTGCGCGAGGAAGCGGACCTCCTGGCGGCCCAGCGCGACCACGAAGCCAGCGACGACCGGGCGCTGAAAGCCTTACAAGTCGCCCTGACGGTGGCGCTGGGCGGTAGCGAAGCCACGCCACGCGTCGTCGAGATGATTCCCACGCTCGAAGAACAACTGGCGCGCTACGACCTACCGACAACCGTCAAAGACCAGCTTTGGCAACACTACGGCCACGCTGGTCAGTTTGCCAAAGCCGAGGACTGGCTCTTCGCGCTGCTCGACGACGAACATGCGCCGCCTGACACCGCCGCGCGCGGCCTGATCTTTTACGACCAGCTGCAAGCCAAGAGCGACGATGAGCTCGCCGCCGGCAACTTGCCGCGCGAGGAAGTTGCGGCCAGCCAGGCCGAACTGCGGGCGCTCATTGCGGCGGGGGAGTAGGCGCCGAGCAAGAACACATACGGCGACATCGCAATGAATGCGCTGCTCTTTGATCTCGACAATACACTCTATGATCGGGATGAAAGCTTCATCCGGTGGGCGCAGTGGTTCGTCCGCGAGCGGCTGGGGTTGCATGATGATTCAGCGTGTGCGGCAACAATAGACCTGCTCGTGCGGCTTGACGCTAATGGCTACGGCGCACGGGAAGCACTGTTTCGGGAGATCAAGCAACATCACCCGGCCTTGACTGCGACCGTCGAAGAACTGGTCGCCGCGTTTTATCAGGAGCATGTGTCTGCGTTATCGCTCAATAACGCGACTCAAGAACTGCTCAATGCTCTACAAGCGGCTGGCGTGCCCTTTGGTATTGTCACGAATGGCTCGCCTAATCAACTCTTGAAGATACGTCAGCTCGGCCTGGATCAACGCACGTCTTGCATCTACGTTTCGGCGATTGTTGGCGTAAAGAAGCCCGAGCCAGCCATCTTTCTGGTGGCCGCTGCATGTTTGGGCATTCCGCCGCACGGTATTCTCTTTGTTGGCGACAATCCCGAACCTGATATTGTGGGGGCGGCCAATGTTGGTATGCGGACAGCCTGGCTCCATCGCGGACAACAGTGGCCCGCTCACCTAGGTCCCGCTCCCGATTACACATCGGACTCGTTGAACAACTTGGTAACCATAATTGGCGTAACCTGAAGCCAACAACAGCAATCAAGCGAAGCGCAACAGGCTTCCCAACGGGTTGCGCCAGTCAATGGTTGCCTCGTGCTGCTCGATCAGTTCCCAGGTACGGCGCAGAATTGGATGGACTTCATCGGGCCGATGGTAACTGCCTTTCGCGTGACCAAGCATTCGCGGCCAGCGCTTGGGAAACGCTTGCATCAACACTGCCTGTTGCAGCGTGCAGGTAATCAGGTGATATTGCACTCCTTCATCTTCGTCTGGAAATAGCGCACGGATATGCGTCAGTACGTCATCGTACAGTTCGCGATTCGCCGGATAGTCTTCATGAACGTGACAGAGTTCGTGGATCAGCTCGCTCCAAACGGCATCCCAATCAGCGCGAATGCCGAATGTCAGTGGGTCTTTGAAGGCGGCGATACCAGGTGGCAGATGCACCGGATAGGCGGGCCAGGTTTCCCAGCAGCGCAACCCGCATGACTCGAACGCGGCGAAGACGGCCGCTTCACAGAGCGCCCACGCCGCGCGAGCACCAGCCTGAAAGGCAAGTCCGCGCTCGTAAGGCTCGTGCCAATCTTCGTCCGGACGGCCGCGTACCAGCCAGTCATAGCCATATGAGTAATTGATCAACACACGGGGCATACCGGGTTCCTGAGCACTATGGCTTCGTGTCCGCGACTATGCGCGCGTAGGCGGCCGGGTCGGTCGCGCCTTCGGTGCAGAAGACCAGCGCACGCGTGGCCGGACCAATACCCAACTGGCCGCGTACACCTCCGAGCCGATCGCTGCCGAGCAGCGCGAGCAGACCGCCGAGGCCAGCCGCGCCGGTCTCGCCCGCGACCAGGCCGCTGGTGGCGAGTTCGCGCATCGCTTGCCGGGCGCGTTCGTCGTCAATGGCGACCACCGCGTCAAGTCCCGCTGCTAGTAGCGGCCAGGCGATCAGTGACGGTGTGCCACAATTCAGGCCGGCCATAATCGAGACGTGTGGGCCAGG
>DASUBC010000656.1:0-3378 GCA_035763465.1 Thermomicrobiales bacterium | reverse complement strand
GCGCTGGCAGATGAGGGCGGGAGAACGCGAATTGTTGACTATCTCACCACGGTTCGGGCAACCCGACCGCGATTGACGGGCGAAGCGCTGCGAGCGCTTGGCGTGCCGCCGGGGCCGGTCTATCGCGAGGCGCTCGCCGCCCTGCTCGCCGCCGTGCGCGACAACCCTGGCAGGAGCGAGGCGGACGAGCGGGCGATGCTGAGAGACTGGCTGCGCGAGCGGGGAATAGCCCTCACCCCCTGACCCCCTCTCCCGCCCAGCAGGCGAGGGGGAACTCGCTATGGATTGTGTGCTGTTCCCCCTCGTCCGTGACACGGGCGAGGGGGGCAGGGGTGAGGGCAAATCTGATTCAGACGCCGCGCGGCAGGTCGTTGTGGGTGAAGCGCGCCAGGCCGAGGAGGACGAAAGCGGCGGCGATGGCAGTCAGCCCGACCCAGCCACCCCAGCTCGGGCTGGTCAGGATCGGGTTGCCATACTGGTGGAAGATTGACAGTCCAGCCACCCAGCCCGGCAGTTTGAGCACGGGATCGAGGAACTCGACAAAGAAGGAGACTGCGAGCAGCCCACCGACGACGCCGGTAATCGCGCTGGCCGAGAGTCGCCCACCAATGAGGTAGACCAGTCCGGCGACGATCAGTTCGAGCGGCAACAGACCGAGGAACGCGACCGCGAGGTCGCCGAGAGAAACCTGCAAGCCCCAGGCGCGGACACTGATGGCCGTGACGAGCCAGAGGACGAGCGGCGCCGCGACGAGCGCCACAAGGGTCGCGCCCCAGGAGTCGAGAAAGACGCGCCAGCGGGGCGTGGGCGTGCTGACCACCAGTTCGTAGCGTCCAGCGTCGAGGTTGCGTGCCCACGACTCGGCCTGCATCAGCGCGTAGACGGCGATCAGGATGGGAAGGTAGAGAAAGAGCAGCGTGGAAAGAAAGCCGGCGTCGGAGCCGGAAGCCAGGCCGCTCAGAATCTCGCGAATGACCGCCGAACCATCCAGCATCGAGCGGACCGAGTCTTTGGTGGCGCGAACGATGCCGACGGACCCGGCCACGAAGAGCGCCGGTCCGATGATCCACCAGGCGATCATGCCCAGATCGGCGCGCAAGGCGCGCGGCAAGATACCACGCAAGGAGGCGTCGCCGGCGGCCTTGGTGAGTGCGCGGCGCTGGTCTACACGCCGGGCGGCCCATTGGACCTGCCACGCCGTACCGCCAAGGTCGCGCCGTGCGAAGAGCGGCACACTGACCGCGCCGCAGATGACCGCGAGCGCCACGAGACCGAGCATGGCCCCCAGATTCGCGCCGGCGGAGGCGATCAGCGGCTTGCTCATCATATACAGGTGGTAGGGCGACAGACGGCTGAGCCACGCGCCGTTCTGGATCGTGCGCCCGGCACCGTCAACGACCCAGGCGAGCACCATCAGGCCGGCGGCCGCGCCGGCTGCCGCGCCGGCCCGCGCCAGAAACTGTGACAGCAGCAGGGCAACCAGGCCGACGACGAGCGCCATCAGGCTGACATTGAGGCCCGCCAGCAGCGCGCCTCCAGCGGCGACTGGTACGTTCGCGGCTGCCTCGCCGCCCATCGCGCCCAGGCCGATGATGATGCCGATGAGCGCGAGCGCCGTCACGAGTGCGCCGATGCCTTCGCCGAGATACCGCGCCCGCGAACGCGGCGTCGCCAGCACCATATCGAGCGCGCCGCGTTCTTCCGCGCCGCGCACCAGGCGCGAGCCTGCCAGCAGCGCCCAGATGCCGAGAAGCAGTGGCAAGGATCCCATCGTCTTCCAGGTAACGTAGCCGGTGGGTGTGTCAACGGCGATGGGGTCGGCGAAGAAACGGAATGCCTGAGCCAGGGTGACGGCGCTGGCTCTGGCCTCTGGGGAGGTGATCTGTGTCCCGTAAGCGGCCAGCTGGGCGTAGAGCACCAGGGCAAGGCCGATGCCCCAGCCGAGGATCGCCACGCGGTAGTCACGCAGGGTTTTGGTGAAGATGGAGCGGAGCATGGGAGCCTCCCGCGAATGATTGGTCGTCGTCAGCCACCTGCGCGCTACGGTCGCGCCGGGCTGGCCGGTGTGGCGTGAAGGGCGCCATTCTCGGCGCTTGTTGCATCCGGCGCGTAGAAGCGCAAGAAGACTTCTTCCAGACTTGGCTCGTGTGAGACCAGATTCGTCGCCTCGTGCTGAGCGGCAGCCTGGAGAATGTCGTGCAAGTCGCCGGTGACGGTCAGGAGGAGGCCGTGACCGTCGGCGGTCGCGGTCGCCTCGCGCACGCCGGGGAGGATGGCGAAGACGTCCGGCGCGACCGGGGCGGGGAAGGTGAGCTCGACGATGTGCTGGCGCAAATCTTTCAGTGCAGACACATGGTCCACTGTAACCAGCTGGCCCTCGCGGATGATGCCGACGCGCTCGCAGATGTGCTCGACCTCGGGCAGGATGTGCGAGGAGAGGAACACCGTCGTTCCGCCGTCATGCGCCTCGGCCACCAGCTCGTAGAAGGTCTGCTGGTTGAGCGGATCGAGACCGCCGGTCGGTTCGTCGAGCACGAGCAGGCGTGGACGGTGCATGAATGCCTGTACCAGCCCGACCTTCTGTTTGTTGCCGCGCGAGTATTCGCGGAAACGCTTGCTCGGGTCGAGTTCGAGCCGCTCGATCAGCCGGCGCCGGAAGGCGTCGTCAACGCCGCCGCGCAGGTTGCCGAGGTAAGTGAGAATCTGCGCGCCAGTCAGGCCGGGGTCGAAGGAGAACTCGCCGGGCAGATAGCCGATTAGGCGCTTTACTGCGGGGGCCTGCGACCAGCAGTCGAGGCCGAAGATGTGCGCGCTGCCGCCGGCTGGACGGAGCAGGCCCATCAGCAGGCGAATGGTCGTCGTCTTCCCCGCGCCGTTTGGGCCGAGAAACCCGAAAATCTCGCCCTCGGCGATCGTCAGGGTCACATCGCGGACGCCCCGCGCGCCGTTGTAGTCCTTGGTCAGGTTGTCAGTCGCGATCGCGCTGTTCATCGGGCACACCTCCGGTAGGGTTGATAGACGGGAGTAGGTCAAGGGGAGCAGGGGCGATCAGGTACGTTGGGGCAGGCGCTGGCGTAATTCCTGCCAGCGAGCGATCATCGCGTACTGGTCGTCAATGGCGAAGTCACAGAAGGCGAGCAGTTCTTCCAGGCGCTCGCGCGTGGTATGGTCCGAAGCGCATGTTGCCACCCCCTGTTCGGCGATGCGGCGCAAGATGCGTGTGCCTTCGATGTTCACTTCCATCGTGCGCTGCCAGGCGTTGTCGCCGAGGCGGTAGTAGTCACGGCGGTCGCCTGGCAGGCTGATATGCTCGGTCATACCAAACGAGGCAAGCTGGCGGATATTGGTCGAGACGGAGGCGCGTGAGACACCCAGCGC
>DASUBC010000655.1:0-2029 GCA_035763465.1 Thermomicrobiales bacterium | reverse complement strand
GGGCAGTCGGGCAGTGGGTTTCGTTCAGCACCGCGCCTGGCAACAAGCGCAATGCTGGACCAGCGCACTGCCCGACTGCCCGACTGCCCGACTGCCCGACTGGGCAAGGGCACCATGGCGAACCGCCGGCTGGAGCAGATCGGTGATCTGTTGCGCGCCGAACTGAGTGACTTATTACAACGTGAGCTGCGCGATCCGCGTGTCGGCTTCGTGACGATTACCGGAGTGGATGTCAGCGCCGACCTGCGGAACGCGCGCGTACGCATCAGTTGCTTTGGCGAACCCCAAGAGCAGCAAGAATCGCTCCGTGCGCTGAAACACGCCTCCGGCTTCCTGCGTACAGAAGTCAGCAAGCGCGTCCGGCTGCGGACAATTCCGGCGCTCCACTTCATGCTCGACCATTCGATGGCCGAGGCGGAGCAGGTGCAACGCACGCTGCACGCCTTGCAACCCGAACTGGCGGCCGGCGCCGCGCGAGAAGTAGCGGAACCAGCGCCCGGCGCGACGAGCGACGCCACGCTGGATTCGCCACCCGCTGGCGAGCGGAAGTGACGCTGACCAACGGGGTGTGTGGAAAGGGTAGATGGCGGATGAGCGAGCCGGTGGCGGGTGAGGCAACGTATCGCGACGCGGCAGCGCGACTCTGGCCGCCGATTGCCCGCGCCCAGCGCATCATCTGTCCCTTTCACATCAACTCTGACCCCGATGCCGTCGGCAGCGCGCTCGGCGCGTATCACCTGTTGGCCGGCATCGGCAAAGATGTGATCGTCTATGCCAGCGATGGCGACCTTCCGCGTATCACCGAGTTTCTCCCTGGCGCCGCGCGGATCGTGCGCTACGCGGGCGAGGCGCTGCCGGCCGCCGATCTGATTCTGGCGCTTGATTCGTCCGACGAAGGCCGGCTCGGCGCGCTCTACGCCAACAACGCCGCGCGCTTCACCGCCGGCCCGACCGTGATGATCGATCACCATATCACCAACAGTCTCTTTGGCACGGACGGTGCGAACTTCGTGGACGCCAGCGCGGCGGCGACAGCCGAGATGCTCACACTGCTCGCCCGCGCCTGGAATCTCCCTATCTCGCCTGCGGCGGCGACCTGCCTGCTGGCCGGGCTGTACGGCGATACCCTCGGCCTTCAGACGACGAGCGTCACGCCGCGCACCTATCAGGTCGCCGGAGATTTGCTGGCGGCCGGCGCCGACCTGACGGCGATCGTCAACCACTTCTATCGCTCCCGGCCCTTCACCACGATCAAACTCTGGGGAGCGATTCTCTCCGCCGCCGCCTGGGAAGGCAGTATTGTTTGGAGCCAGGTGACGCCCGCGATGCTGGCTGCATCGGGCGCGGCGGAGAGCGATACCGGCGGTGTGATCAATTTTCTCACCGGCGCGGAGGGCGCGCGGGCGATTGTGCTGCTCTATCGTGGGGACAACGAGTGGCGCGCGGGCCTGCGGACGCTGGTTGACGAGGTAGATGTAGCCACAATCGCCGCGCGTTTCGGCGGTGGTGGGCACCGCAAAGCCGCCGGCTGCCGCATCGAGGGCGGCGACGCCGAGCGTGACGCTTTCCTTCGCACGGTGGACACACTCACCGCCGAACAGGTTGGCGCCACGGCAACAATCACCCGGTAATCTGGGCTGGTTCGGATCAGTGTGTCGTTACATGGATGCGCGCGTTGGCGGACGCTGCCCGAGGCGTGAGGACGATTTCTACATCGCAGTTCAGCGCCGTGAGGAACCGGAGTAATCGTTCCGTCGAGAAGCCTTTGAGTTTCCCCTGCCGAAGTGCTGACACCTTTGGCTGATCAATGCCGAGCAGTCGTGCGGCTTCTACCTGCGTCAAGCGACGTCGTTCGATAATCAGGCCAATTTGGCGCGCAAGTTCAGCCTTTGCCAGCGCCTCCTCTGGTTTGGGAATTCCCAGATCGGCGAAGACATTATCGCTCCCAATCGTATAGTCAACCTCTTCACTCATCATATCCTCCCAATCTATTGCCTCACACGCTCCGCGTGAATTCGTTCGGCTTAGT
>DASUBC010000654.1:0-4323 GCA_035763465.1 Thermomicrobiales bacterium | reverse complement strand
ACGCTGGCGCTCGGTGTCATCGTGGACCGCGCGCGGCCCTTCGTGGCGCTGGGCCTCACGCCGCTCTTTCCGCACGGCATGGACTCGTCTTTTCCCAGCGACCATACGATGCTGGGCGTCGCGCTGGCCGCGCCGCTCGTCTGGCGCCTGTGGCGCTTCGGGCTGCCGCTATTGCTGGTGGCGCTGCTGGTCGGGTTCGCGCGGGTCGCGTCGGCGGTCCACTGGCCGAGCGACATCATCGGCAGCGCGCTGGTGGCGCTGCTGCTCGGCGCGCTGGCCGTCGTGCTGACCGACCTGCTACTCGCTCGCGTTCCCCGGCCCTGGCAGGAGCGGTGCGGTCTCGCGCCGCGCCGCCTGGAGGCGGCCCCACCGGCCACCCAATTCTGAGGGGCACTCGCTGCTCAGATTGACTGGCCCGCCAGCCTTCGCCAGCGCGGACGCTGGCTGGTCCACACTGACGGCACGCTCTACCGCCAGTACAGCGCGCCGCACAACCCATCGAAACCAGGAGGCGCGGTCAGCAGCGCCGTCGTTTGAGCAGGCTTAGCCCGCCAGGCCGAGACCCCGCGCCATAATGATGTCCCCATCGTGCCATTCCGGCTCGGCTTCCAGGAAGGTCAGCAGCCGCAGGTAGTCCTCGTGCTGGTGCGGAGCCTGCGCGTTGGCGACGTACGCCTCCCGGCTCGCGAAGAGCACGACCAGGACGATTTCCTGCGGGTCGCGATCCAGCCGGTAGAGGCACTCACCGATGAGACCAGGAATCGTGTTCTGCTTCTGGCGCTCGAAGTCGGCGCGGAGGGCGTCCTCCATCCCCGGTTTGACCCGCAGCCGTGCGACCGTGCCGAACATGCCTCACCTCCAACCTCGCCAATTTCGCCGCAGCCCGCATCCTACTACGTCCCTGGTTGCCTTGCCATTGGGCGCCATAGCGCCGCTGATCCAGCCATTGACGGCGCGCGCGCCGCTGCTATACTGCCTCCCGTCAACGCTCAGGAATAAGGAGGAGAAGGATGACCGTCGAGGCGCTCGTACTTCATGCTGGCGAGGGGAAGGCTGTCTCGTTGCGCGGCACTGGGGTCACGTACAAGGCGGCTGGGGAGCGGCCCGCCGGTGGTCCGACCGTCCTCGAATTCGCCGTCGCGCCCGGCTTCAACACGGGGGACCACGTCCACAGCGCCATCGAGGAGATTTTCTACGTCATCGAGGGGCGCGCCCAGATCCGGGTGGGCGAGCGCCTGCTCCACATCCAGCCGGGGGACTGCGTCCTGGTCCCGCCGGGCGTGGCGCACGGCTTCGGCAGCCTGGAGGGCGGGACCGCCAAGCTGCTGCTCATCATCTCCCCCGCCGGGGTCCATGAGGGCTACTTTGACGAACTGGCCGCGATCCTGGCCAAGCCCGGCGCGCCGGATGTCCAGGCGATCGGCGAGCTGCGCGCGCGCTACGATACCACGCAGGTCTCGCCGCTCAGCGCCTGATCAGGAGGGGCACTGAGCCGAGGACGCCGGCCCAGGTTGCAGCGGCCGTGCCTGCCCTAACGTTCGTCGTATAGGCGAATCTAGCCTATCGCCCGCTGGTAGACCTGCACGACGTCGTCCTCCCAGATGACGCGGCCACCAGCGAAGCCGGCGGCGGCGGGGTCGTCGCCCCGGTAGAGAATGCCGTAGTCGTAGCGCACATCCGGCTGGGGTAGGCCCGCGAAGGGGGCGCCATACCAGACCCGCGCGCGGGAGTAGACCGGGTTGCCGGCCAGCACGCGCGCCAGCATCCCGCCATAGGCGCCGGTCGGGTCGCCGCGCGCGAGGTAGATGGTCGCGCTGGGCGGAATCAGGGCGCGCAGGCGCTGGAAGCGGTCGGTGGGCGCGAGCCGGTAGACGGAGTCGGCGCCGAAGCGCGCGGCGAGGGTGGCGAGGTCGGGGTTCTGGCTGAAGAACGCCAGCGTGCTGGCCGCCAGCGCGGGGTCGAGCTGGCCGGCGTGGACGACGATGTCCGTCACGCCCAGCCCTTGCAGGATCGCCAGCGCCTTGCGGGTCGGCCCCTGGCGCAACTCCAGTTCGAGCGCCTGGTAGCCCTTCGGCACGATGTTGGCCGCGCCGTTGACGGTCGGCTGATGGCTGTAGAGGGTGTAGTACTGATCCACGTCCCCCACCACCCCGTGATCGGGAATGACGAAGGGGAGTTCGAGCACGACACCCCGCGGCTGGGCCGCCAGCCAGCGGTAGACCGCCGGGACCGCCGGTACGGCGACGGGCGTATACGGCACGTTCACCGACTCCACGCCGATACCGCCGATGACGACGGCGGTGAGCGCGACCGCCGCGCCGTTGCGGACGGCGCGCGAACGCCAGCGTAGTGCGCGCACGCGGTCGAGCAGGCAGGTCAGGCCGAGGCTCGCCAGGCCGGCGATACTCAGCAGGCAGAGAATACCGAAGCGCGCGGGCACGCGCATCGAGTCGAAACCCGGCAGATGGAAGTAGAGGAAGCCATAGGGCAGATGGGTCAGGAGCAGGCTCTTATTGTCGGCGGTGAGGTAGAGGTTGGGGCCGAGCGCGAGCACCGCGCTGCCCAGCCCGAGCAAGAGGAGGTATTGCGCCAGCGGCTTGCGCCAGGCTGTCAGCGCGCCGAGCGCGGCCAGCGCCAGCGCCAGCAGGCCGGGGAACAGGTTGCGCTCGAAGGTATACGTGCCAAAGTCCCGCAGCGGCGCGGTAAGGTGGCCCCAGAGCCAGTTCTGTGGGTCGGCGGTGATGAACGACGCGAGATTGGCCGAGTAGTAGGCCGCCTGATCGAGCGTGCGCGCGAAGCCGTAGTCCCGGCGCACCAGGCGATAGCCAAGAATAAAGGGCAGCACCGGCAGTAGGGCCAGCGCGCCCGCCGCCGCGAGATAGCCCCAGGTCGCGCGCGGGGGCCAGTGGCCGCGCCGGCGGTCTTGCGCCAGGCGCAGCACGACGAAGCCGCCCACCACGAAGAGCAGGTAGATGCCGTAATACTGCTCGGAGAGCGCCTGCATGGCGAGCGCGGCGGCCAGGAAGAGCGCGTCATACCAGCGCGGGACCGTGCAGAGGCGGTCGAGCAGCAGGATGATGAGCGGAAAGTACTGCCCGGCCAGCAAGGCCAGGTGCGTCAGGTGGTCGAGGTGGAGCGGCGCGAAGGCGTAGATCAGGCCGGCGGCGAAGGCGCCTACGCGTGCCGCGCCGAGCCGGCGGGCCAGCGCGTACATTGCCAGCGCGCTCAACGTCAGGTTGGCGAGCAGGGTGAGATTGTAGAGCGCGACTGGATTCGACGTCAGCACGCGCAACGGCAGCGCCAGGATGGCGTTGCCGATCAACAGTTCGTCAAAGAGATAACTCCGGGGATAGGGGTAGAAGGTGGGCGCGTTGAAGAGCGCCAGCGGCGCGTGCAGCAACTGGTCCTGGCCCCAGCGCAGTTTCCAGGCGCTCGTCAGCGGGTCGGCCAGGCTCGTCAGGTGGTCGCCCAGCCCCGCCGCCAGCGGCCAGGTGAACGCAATCGCGCAGGCCAGGTAGAGCAGCGTCACCACGCCGGCGGCGCGCAGGCCCTGTGCGCCGCCGGCGGCCGGACGCAGCGCGCGAACCAGCGCTGGTCGTGGCTGGGCCAGGGTGGTCGTCTGTGCCATCGGTCGGGCTGCCGCGCCCGGTCGCTCCTTTCCTCGTCGCCGTGCCACGTTTCCAGCGTAGCGAGCGCGACTGAAGTTTCGCTGAAGATTTGATGAGAAATTGATGAGAGCAACCCGGCGCGCTGGTGTACAATCCAATGATGTCGCTGTGAACTAACAGGAAGAAGGGATTGCCCGATGCGTTCCAGCACCGAACCGGCGCACGCGCTGCGCGGCACGGCCGGTCGCCTCACCGCCATCTACCATTACCCAATCAAGTCCTGCGCGGGCACGGCGCTGGCCAGCGCCACCCTCACCCCGCGCGGCCTCCTGCACGACCGCGAACTGCTGGTGATTGACCCGGCCACCGGCCATTTCCTGACCCAGCGCGAAGCGCCCCGGCTGGCGCTCGTGCGGCCAGCGATTGCAGATGGGGAACTGACGGTCGCCGCGGTGAGGCAGGCGGCGCTGACGGTGCCGATTGCGGTGGACGGGCCGGCGCGGCCGGTCGTCGTCTGGCGCGACACCTGCCTGGCCGTAGACCAGGGCGACGCGATCGCCGCCTGGCTCGGCGCGGTCATCGGCCGCCCTTGCCGGCTCGTCCGCATGGCAGAGCATTTTGTGCGGCATGTTGACCCACACTACGCCACCAGCCCGCGCGACCAGGTGGGCTTCGCGGACGGCTTCCCGGTCCTCGTCATCAGCGAGGAGTCGCT
>DASUBC010000653.1:0-17274 GCA_035763465.1 Thermomicrobiales bacterium | reverse complement strand
GCGCGGCCGATCGCCAGCCTGCTGGTCATCAGCCTCGGCCAGGGCGCGCTCGTCTTTCTCGGCGCATGGGGCGCGGCGCGCGGCGAAGTTGCCTCGCTCGTCAGCCCAACCGGGCTGGCGGGGATGGTCGTGGCGGCGCTACTGGTGCTGAGTTTCTATCCGCTGACGCAGATTTACCAGATTGACGAGGACCGCGCGCGGGGCGACCGCACGCTGGCCGTCGCCTGGGGACCGGTCGCCTGTTTCGCCGTGGCGATTGTCTGCCAGCTGGCGGGCGGCCTGGCGCTGGTCGCGCTGCTCTACGCGCGCTATGGCCTGGCCGACGCGCTGGTCGTCGGCGCCGGCCTGCTGGGGCAGGTCGTGATCCTGCTGCGCTGGGCGGCCCACTTCGCACCCGGCCGGATCGTCTGGAATTACCGCCGGGTGCTTCTGCTCAACGTCGCCGCGGGCGGCGGCCTGGGACTGTACTTCATCGCCCGCCTGCTCCTACGCTAGTCGGGCAGGCGGGCAGGCGGGCGGTCGGGCAGTGGGTTCGGGTCGGCGCCGTGGCTTGCTACTGGCACAATGGCGCTTCGGGGATGCGCCGATAAATTCGGCGCGAAGGGCGGCTGCGCCGCCACGAAAGTCTCCTCACGAGGACTGGGACTGGTCTACCTGTGCGCTTATCAGCCAGCCCCGGCCCCGCAACAAACCCAGTCCCCAGCGGGGGACTTCGTGGCGGGGGTACCCACGCAGTGGGTCTCGCCAGCTAGCCTCGGATTTCAATTCGGGGCTACCTCTCGGTGCCACCGCGCCCACCATCAGCCACCGCGCCAACGCGAACCCACTGCCCGACTGCCCGACTGCCCGACTATTTAGCCGGCCAGGCTCTTGCGCCGCAGGGCGAGGCAGGCCAGGGCCAGGCAGACGAGACCGAAGCCGCCGATGATCCACCAGTTCTGCACCGGATTGCGCGTGAAACTGCCCTCGTACTGCAACAGCAGCGCCTTGCCAGTCGGCGACATACTGTTTTGCCAGACAGTATTCAGGTCAATGATGCGGCCATCGGCCTCGAAGGACCAGCGGCCGATCATCAAGACACTGAGGGCTTTGCCGACCGCCGCCATCGTCGGAACCGAGACGATCGCCCCGGAGAAGAGCATCTGCGGAATAATCACCGCCGGTTGCAACTGGAGCGCCTGGTCAGGCGAGGCGATCAGCGCGGAGAGCAGCAGGCTCAGGGCCAGGCCGGCGAAGGTCGTCAGCACCTGCGTCAGCAGCAGCGGGCCGTAAACGTCCAGGCCGCGATCCGGCAGGCGCCCGGCCGCGCGGAGCGCCAGCAGCATCAGCACCTGGTTGACGATCAGGATCGGGCCAAGAATGACCAGTTTCGAGCCGATATACGGTGTGATCGCCAGGTTCACCATCCGCTCGCGACGGAAGATCGGGCCTTCCTTGCAAATCTCCGGCGTGCCGTAACTGACGCCGAAGAAGAAGGCGCTGAACGAGAGAAAGAAGAGGATGAGCGACGCGGTGGTCGGGTTGGCCGCGTCGGCGTTGAAGGCGCCCGCGCGAAAGAGCAGCAGCATCAGCAGCGTGATCCCCAGCGGCTGCACGAGAAGCGAAATCAACAGCGGGGGATTCCAGGCCAGGATGTCGAAGTTGCGGCGGCTGAGCACCGCGAACTGGCGCAGCTGGCGGCCAAGTCCCTGCGTGAACTGGCGCAGGCCGCGTGTCGAGCGGGCGATCGCGCGCGTCGCCTGCCGTGGCTGCTCGGGCAACTGCCCCAGCGACTCTGCGCGGTCGGCCGACGCCGCGAAGCGCTGCGCCCAGACCTCAGAACTGGCCTCGTCCTCCAATCGCTCGTAAATCTGGTCGAACGAATCGGCCTGGAAGTATTCCAGCGCCCGCTGCGGCGAGCCGGCGAAGGCCAGGTAACCGCCGCGCGCCAGGAAGACGATCTTGTCGCAGAGCACGACATTTTTCGTGGCGTGCGTGGTCAAAATGACCGTACTGCCGTCGTCGGCCAGACGGCGCAGCAGGCGCATCATCTGCGCGTCGGTCGCTGGGTCGAGGCCCGACGTCGGTTCATCGAGAAAGAAGACCTGCGGGCGCGTCAGTAATTCGACGCCGATACTCGCGCGCTTACGCTGGCCGCCGCTGAGATTCCGCACGCGGGTGTCGCCCTGCGCGGTCAGCCGCAGCGAGGCCAGCGTCTGATCCACGGCGGCAGCGCGGTCGGCGGGCGAGGTGTCCGGCGGCAGGCGTAACTGGGCCGCGAACTCCAGCGTCCGCGACACCGGCAGCGCGGTATGAATGATGTCGTCCTGGGGCACGTAGCCGAGCGCGGTGCGGAACGGCGCCATGTTGCGGTAGTAGTCGTGGCCGTTATAGTAGACCGCACCGGCGCTCGCCGGGCGCAGGCCGGACATCGCGTCCATCAGCGTGGTCTTGCCCGCGCCACTGCGGCCGACGATCGCCACCAGCTCGCCGGGCAGCACCGAGAGGTTAATGTCCTGCAACAGGCGTTTGCCGCCCTTGAGCTCCTGGGAGAGGCCGACCACGTCAATCCGGATGCCGCGCGGCGGGGCGCGATGGACGATCTCGCGGCGGTCGAAGACGAGCCGCTGATCGCCGATCCAGATTTCGTCGCCGTCGCGCAGTTCGGCGCTCTCGATCGGCGCGCCGTTGACGTAGGTGCCGGCGGTGCTGCCCACATCGCGCAAGGTGACGGTTGTCCCATCACTGGTCAGTACCGCGTGGCGGCGCGAGACAATCCGCAGCGGGATAACTAGATCGTTGTCGGGCGCGCGGCCGATCGTCAATTCACGCGGGCCTTGCAGCAGCGCCGCGAGATTGCGCTGTTCCGCTTCAAGCGCGCCGAGTTGCAGCTCGCCGGCGCGCAGCCGGGCGACGCGATGCAGCACGGAACTGATATTGGGATCGTGTTCGACCAGCTCGTGGAAGTCGGCGGCCGAGAGCGCCCAGAGTTGCGCCTCAGTGTCCGCCCGCACGGTCGCGGTACGTCGCCCGCCCTCCTGCAACAGCGCCATCTCGCCGAAGAACTGGCCTGGCTCCAGGCGCTGCACCGTTCGCGACGTGCCATTTTGCCGCACCGTCACTTCCAGGTTGCCACTTTCAATCAGATAGAACTGCGCGCCCGGCTCACCCTCGCGGACCACCGCCGTGCCTGGCGGCACGCTGACCGGCTTCAGCGCCGTCGCGACTGGGGCCAGCATGGCGCGGTCGCAGCCCCGGAAGAGATCGAGCCGGCTGAGGAACTGGATGCGCCGCCCGTGCTCGCCCCATAGCGATTCATCGGGCTGGCGGCCGTCCGCCACTGCTTGCGTTGCCAGCGTGTCCATATTCCCTACCTCACTGTCTGGAAACGACCCTCACCCGCGCCAGGTCGCCACCCACCTGGACAGCGCCAGCACGGCCCACGCGCCAGACCAGAGCGTGCCCGCGCCGCATAAGCAGACGGCGACTCGCCGCACACAGCCAGTTACACCGCACATCGCCGGTCGCCAGTTGCTTGCTCGTGGCGCCGCGCTAGCAGATCAGCACCGAGCTGACCATACCCACTGACGACTGCCGACCGACGACTGACGACTCATCCGTTTCACCTGGTTTATGCGAGTAGTTTATCATGATGTGGTAGGATAGCGCCGTGGTGTCACAATGCGGGAGTGGTTTCCTGCTGGGCACGGCTGTGGCCGTCGCAGGGGTTCGCCGCATGAGCGGCGGCAAAGGATTTCAGCGCCATGAATGTCCCTTCCGAATCAGCCGCCAGCAATGGACTGACGCGGCCCCGGCGCGTCGTGATTACGGGCATCGGGGCCATCACGCCGCTGGGCATCGGCAAAGATGCCCTCTGGTGTGGCGTCCGGCGCGGCGAGTCGGCCGTCGGCCCGGTCACGCGATTCGACGCCTCGTCGTTCGCCACGCGGATCGCCGCCGAAGTGAACGACTTCGACGTGCTCGACTACATGGACGCGCGGCAGGCCCGCCGCCTCGACCGCTATGCCCAGTTCTCGCTCGCGACCGCGCAACTCGCCCTCGCCGACGCGGCCTACGATCTCGCCGGCGAGGCGCCGCACGAGGTCGGTGTCTACATGGGTTCCGCGCTCGGCGGCATGGGGTTCGCCGAGGAACAACACCGCAACTTCATCGCGGATGGGCTGCACGCCGTACATCCGCTGCTCGCGCTGGCCGTCTTCGGCGCGGCCAGTTCGTCCAACATCGCTATCGCGTTCGGCGCCACCGGCCCCAACCTCACCAATGCCAACAGCTGCGCCTCGGGCGCGATCGCCGTTGGCGAAGCATTCCGGCTGATCAAGGCCGGTGGCGCCACCACGGTGCTGGCCGGCGGCATCGAAGCGCCGCTGGCGCCGCTCACCTTCGGCTCCTTCGCGCTGATCCGGGCGATGTCCACACGCAACGACGATCCGGCGCACGCCTCGCGCCCGTTCGATCGTGATCGCGACGGCTTCGTGATGGCTGAGGGCGCGGCCATCCTCATTTTGGAAGAGCTCGGGCACGCGCTGCGCCGGGGGGCGCGCATCTACGCGGAGATCGTCGGCTACGGGATCAGCAACGACGCGCACCACATGACGGCGCCGCTTCCCACCGGCCGCCAGGCGGCGCACACCATCCGCGCGGCGTTACGCGAGGCGGGTATCGCCCCAGAGGCGATCGGCTACGTCAATGCGCACGCCTCCTCCACCGTGCTCAACGACCGCACGGAGACGCTCGCTATCAAAGACGCGCTGGGCGCGCACGCTGGTCACGTCCCGGTGAGCGGCACGAAGGCGTTACACGGTCACGCCCTCGGAGCGACCGGCGCGATCGAGGCGGCGATCTGCGCGCTGGCGATCGAGCAGTCCTTTCTGCCGGTCTCCGCCAATCTTGACAATCCCGCCGCCGACTGCGATCTCGCCCACATACGCGGCGCCGGACTGGAGTACGCTGCCGATTATGTGCTGTCCAACTCCTTCGGCTTCGGCGGCATCAACGCGGCGCTCGTCTTCGCGCGCTACCGGGCAGAGGATATGCCGGCGGACTGACGCGGATACACCCAGGCGATGTGTCAACCGACCTTGATGGCGTACCCACCATAGGCGATGGCCGTGATTGGGCCGGTACGCAGCCGCGCGCCCAGGTAGCGGCCAATGTCGCCGTAGGTAGCGTCGCCACGCCGGAAGCGCCGGAAGAGACGCACCACCGTGAGCGGGTTGACGTGCGGCTGGAACCCGATCGTCTCACACACCGCGAGCTGATGCCGGGTGAAGGCCGCCCGCATTTCGCGCGGGGTAATGAACATCCGCCAGTCGTGGAAGTTGGCGTCGAAGATCGCCGTCGCCCGCCACTCCTGCGGCAGCCGGATCATCGCTAGCCTGCTCAGGCGGGTTCGGTTCAGCGTGTCATAGACAAAGACGCCGCCGGGCTTCAGTACCCGCGCGGTCTCGGCGACGACCTGCTCCCAGTCGCCGACATGTTCGAGTACATCAAAGCAGTAGGCAACATCGAACACGGCGTCCGCAAAGGGCAGCGCCTCGCCCGCCGCCACGCCGTACGCGATTGAATGCCCGGTGGCGACAGCGTGCGCCCGCGCCGCCGCCACCGAGCGCCGGGCCGGGTCAAGGCCAACCACCCGATATCCGAGATCGGCCACCGCCTCAGCCAACAGTCCACCGCCACAGCCGACATCCAGCGCGCGCCGGCCAGCGGGGTCGAGCCGGAGTTTGCGCGTGAGCACGGCGCGAATATAGGCGGCGCGCGGCGGCGCGAGGTGCATGAGCAACGAGAGCACATGGCGGTCATCGCGCCACGTCTGCCCCTCACGGTCATAGATGGTATTGTCTATCGCCACCCGCCGTGCCTCCCCAACACTGTCAGCGCGCCGCTACGCGCCTGCCACAACGGGTGTGAGTGTACAGGGAAGGCCGGGCGCACGCTATGCGTGCATAGCGCGCCATGGCCTGACGACTCCCAGCATCCATTCCTGTGCGTGTCACGCTGCAATTATCGCTGGCACGCCTCAGCACGATGCTTGTCTGCTGACGCGGTGCTCATCCAAAACTCTCACGCCTCACGCCCCTGCTATACTTGCACGCGATCATAGTCGCGCTGGCGACACGCCAGCGCCGCTCGGTATCCGCTACCACGGTGTCTGTGTCCACCACGACGCCCGGCTCCATGTCGCGCCGCGCGTCGCTCTCGGAGGTCTGGTGGAACCGCTCCTGCGCGTCGAGCTGCTGGGCGATTGCAGCCTTACCTACGGCGACCAGCGGGTGACGACCATTGCCACACCGCGCCTGCAATCACTGCTCGCCTATCTTGTGCTGCATCGCGATGTACCGCAACCACGGCAGCACCTCGCCTTTCTCTTCTGGCCCGATACGCACGAGGCCCAGGCCCGCAACAATCTGCGCCAGCTGGTTCACCAATTGCGCCGCGCGCTGCCGGCGGCCGAGCGCTTTCTCCATACCGACGCGAGCACGCTCTGCTGGCATTCCGGCACACCTTTCACGCTCGATATCGCCGAGTTCGAGCGCGAGCTACAGCTGGCGGAGACCGCCGAGGCGCGGGGCGACCGGCGCGCGCTCCAGGCCGCGCTGGAACAGGCGGCGCGGCTCTATCGGGGCGACGTCCTCCCTAGTTGCTACGACGACTGGATTGTCCACGAACGGGAGCGCCTGCGCCTACGCCATTTGCAGGTTCTCGAACGTCTGGCTGCTGCTCTAGCAGCGCAGGGAGAGAATGCGGCAGCGATTGGCTATACCCGGCGCTTCGTCCGCGCCGACCCGCTCAACGAAGCAGGCTATCAGCGTCTGATGCAGCTTCTCGCGCTGCATGGCGACCGAGCCGGCGCGCTGCATGTGTATCACCATTGCGCGGCTATCTTGCAGCGCGAGTTGGGTATCGAACCCGATCCGGCGACCCGCGCCGTCTACGAACGGCTGATGCGCCCAGCCCCGGAAGAAGTGGCGGCCGTACCAGTTGTGGCCCACGCGCCCACGTTCGCGGCTATGCCAACGCTGATCGGGCGGCAGGGCGAGTGGCTGCGCCTGGCAGCAGTCTGGCGCCGCGCCACCGCCGGGGCGCCCCAATTCGTCCTGATTACCGGCGAGGCCGGCGTCGGCAAGTCACGTCTGGCCGAGGATTTCCTGGCGTGGGCGAGCCAGCAAGGCGCCGTCACAGCCAGCGCGCGCTCCTACGCCGCTGAAGGCCAGCTCTCCTTCGCGCCGGTAACGGAATGGCTCCGCGGCAATGGTCTGCGCCCGCACGCCGCACGACTTGACGCAGTGTGGCTGGCCGAAGTCGCGCGCATCGTGCCGGAGCTCTTGGTCGGGCAGGCGACGCCGGCACGCCCGGACACGCAGCCCGAATTTGGCCGACGCCAGCGCTTTTTCGAGGCGCTGGCGCGCGCCACTCTCGCCGCGCCGCCGCCATTGCTGCTGCTGCTCGATGACCTGCAATGGTGCGATCAGGAGACGCTGGAGTGGCTGCACTACCTGCTGCGCTTCGATCAAGCGGCGCGCCTGCTCATTCTGGGCAATGTCCGCGCGGAGGAGTTACCGCAGCAACACCCACTGCACACCCTGCTGCTGCACCTGCGCGCCACAACGGGCCTGACAGAGATCGTCCTCCAGCCACTGAGTGTGACGGACACCGCGAAACTGGCCGCGCAGGTAGCGGGACACCCGCTCGACCTGTCTGCCGCCGCCGCCACGCAGCTCTTCCACGAGACTGGTGGGTACCCGCTGTTCGTGGTCGAAACTGTGCGGGCCGGGTTGCGACGGGAAGCGCTCAGTGTGCCCGAGGCCGGTTCTATTTCACCCAATGTCGTCCGGCCGCTCTCGCCGCGCGTCCAGGCTGTGCTGGCTGGCCGGTTACTCCAGCTCTCGCCCGGCGCGCGCGCGCTGGCCGAGCTCGCCGCCGCCATCGGCCGCGAATTTACCCTCGATCTGCTGATCCTCGCCGGCAACACCGAGGCCGACGACGCCGTACGCGCCCTGAACGAGTTGTGGCACAAGCGCATCGTGCGCGAGCATGGCGCGAACGCCTACGACTTCACCCACGATACGCTGCGCGACGTCGCGTACACCGAGATCGGCGTCCCCCAGCGCCAGCTGTTGCACCGTCGTGTCGCGCAGGCGCTGGAAACGCTCCATGCCGAGGACCTCGACCCCGTCCGCGGCCAGATCGCGGCGCACCTGGAGCGCGCTGGCCGGGCTGAGCGGGCGATTCCGCACTACCGCGCGGCGGCGCTGGTAGCCCAGCGTGTGTACGCGAATGAGGACGCGATCACGATGCTGTCGCGCGGCCTGGCGCTACTCGAACAGCTGCCACCTGGCGCCAGGCGTGATACGGAAGAATTGAGCATACACCTGGCGCTGCTGACACTCTACCGGATCGCGCGGGGCTGGACCTCGCGGGAATTGGCGCAGACGCTCGACCGCGCGCTAGTCCTATGCGATCGGGTCGGCGACGACGCGCAACGCGCGCAGATCCTGTTCGGCTTGCAGGCGCACTCCATCGTGCAGGCGCAGCTCGAACGGGTGCAACTTGTCGCCGGTGAGATCGCCGTGCTGTACCAGCGGTTGAACAGCAGCGCGCCGCGACTCTCGGGGATGATGGTGGCCGGCGCCTACCTGCATCTGGGCCGCGCCAGCGAGGCAAACGAGGCGTTCACACGCATGCTCGCGGAGCACGATCCGCACCAGGATCAGCGTATGCGCGAGTCGGAAGGGTGGCACTTCGAGGCGCACGCGCGAGCCTGGCAGGCGCACGCGCTCTGGTATCTCGGGTTTCCACGCACAGCGATCGACCTCGGCGTTGCCGCGCTGCAATTTGCTCGTGACTTCGATGAGCCATTCAACCAGGCGCTGGCGGCGACCTATCTCGCGCTGCTGCGGCAACTCAGCGCGGATACGACGGCGGCCAGGACGGCCGCCGAGGAAGCGCTTGCGCTGGCGATCGAGCATCGCGCGCCCTATTACCGCGTGTGGTCAAATATCCTGGTCAGCTACGCGCTGGCGTGGGAGCAACCCGACGCGGAGCGCATCGCGCATCTGTGCGCGGCAATCAGCGGCTTTCGGGCGACCGGCGCACGGTTGCGCTTGCCCTATTACCTCGCGCTGCTCGCGCAGGTATACGCGAAAGCCGCCCAGGCGACGGACGGTCTCACGGCCATTGACGAGGCGATGGCGGAAGCGCACGCGCACAATGAGCACTGGTGGGACGCCGAACTCCACCGGCTGCACGGCGAATTGCTCCGGGCCAGCGGCGCGGGCAACGGCGACGTAGAGGCCGCGCTACGGCACGCAATCGAGACTGCCCGCGCCCAACGCGCCAGGGCGCTCGAACTGCGCGCGACGACGAGCCTGGCGCGGTTGCTGGCCGCGCACGGGCGCTCCGACGACGCCAGAGTGATGCTGCACAGCCTGTACATTTCGTTCACCGAAGGGTTCGAGACGCCCGACCTGCACGCGGCCCGCGTGCTCCTCGCGCAACTGGCCTAACGCTTCGCTAACGGTCTCGCGCGGACAAGCCTCGCAATTCGCCTCCAGATACATCTCTAGCGAACGCTTCACTAACGACACGTTGCTATCGTAGTCCCAGGTCTCGGTGACGCGCACGGATCGGTGCGCGGCGGCCGGCGCCTGGCCGTATCTCGCGCCCGCTGTTCATGCGGGGACGACGTGGGATGCCGGCGGCGGGTGGGCTACAGTGCAATCTCCTATCCAGGGAAGGAGGCGACGACGATGGAGCATCGCACCCCAGCCGCACCGCGCAGGCACGCCGTGTGTAGTGACGAGGAACTGGTGATCACGCGCACAAGGAGAGCATGATGGGTGATGTGCAATACGCAACGACAACAGTACCTGACACCGCAACGCAGGAACTACGAGCACGCCTGCACGGCGAACTCATTCAACCTGGCGACGACGGCTATGACGCCGCCCGCAGCCTCTACAACGGCATGATTGACCGCCACCCCGCGCTGATCGCGCGCTGCGCGAATGTCGCCGATGTGGTCACTGCGGTCAACTTCGCCCGCACCCACGCGCTGACGCTCGCCGTACGCGGCGGCGGGCACAGCGGACCGGGCCTCGGCAGTTGCGATGGCGGCCTGGTGATTGACCTCGCGCGCATGAAGAGCATCCAGGTGGACCCGGATAACCGCACTGTGCGCGTCGAAGGTGGCTGCCTCTGGGGTGAGGTGGACCAGGCGACGCATCCCTTCGGCCTGGCGACTCCGAGCGGCTTCATCTCCTCGACCGGCGTTGGCGGGTTGACGCTGGGCGGCGGCATCGGCTATCTCTCGCGCACCCACGGCCTGACGCTCGACAACCTGCTCAGCGCCGAGCTGGTTCTGGCCGATGGCAGCGTCGTGACGGCGAGCGAAACCGAGCACCCCGACCTCTTCTGGGCGGTGCGCGGCGGCGGCGGTAACTTCGGTGTCGTCACCTCGTTCGTGTTTCGGCTGCACCCGATCAGCACCGTCTATGGCGGGCCGATGCTCTGGCCGATGGAGCAAGCGGCGGACCTGCTGAAATTCTGGCGCGACTTCATCCTGAGCGCACCACAGGATATCAACGGCTGGTTCGGGTTCGTCACCGTGCCGCCCGCGCCGCCGTTTCCGGAGCAGGTTCACCTTCAGAAGATGTGCGCGATCGTCTGGTGCTACACCGGTCCCATGGACCAGGCCGAGGAGCGGTTCAAGGCGATCCGCGCCTTCGGGCCGCCGGCGGTAGACTTCGCCGGGCCGATCCCATGGCCGGTCCTCCAGAGTCTCTTCGACGGCCTGTATCCGGCCGGCCTGCAATGGTACTGGAAGGCCGACTTCTTCACCGACCTGAGCGACGAGGCGATTGCGCTGCATGTGCAGCACGGCGCGCAACTGCCGACGATGCACTCGACGATGCATATCTATCCGATCAACGGCGCGGTCCAGCGGGCGGGACGGGGCGATACCGCGTTCAGTTTCCGCGACGCCAACTTCGCCGAAGTAATCGTCGGCGTCGATCCCGACCCCGCCAACAACGACCGCATGATCGCCTGGGCCAGGGACTACTGGACCGCCCTGCACCCCTATTCAGCGGGCGGAGGCTACATCAACATGATCATGGACGAAGGCCCGGACTTGGTCGCGGCGGCCTACCGGGAGAACTACCCCCGGCTGGCGCAAATCAAGGCGCGCTACGACCCGGACAACTTCTTCCACGTCAACCAGAATATCAAGCCACAGGGCTAATGTTGCGCTGACCACAGCGCCGCCTGAAGTTCCGGCGCTCAGACACCCAGCGCGACCGCCCTTTCCATCGGCATAATCACCCACAAACCCCGGGAGCGGCGTCAGGACGTCCTGACGCCGCTCCTTGCCAGGAAGATCTTTCCATTTCCTGCCACCTGACGTACCAGCACGGAATCGCGCCGGGAGTGCCGCAGCAAGCGCGCCTGCCGGCGCATTTACCTGTCTTTAACGCAGTTTTCAGCCTCTACGAACCATTGTGCGTGGTCAACTCTTTACGCTAGCAAGCAGGCGTCGCGTGACGGCTGTGTGTTTCCATGCCGTCTCTTGATTCCGTGTTCCGCCGTGGCGCCGCGCGAGCAGACGAGACAGTCTCCCAACGTACGATGCGTCGAAGGCAGGCCATGCGGCAGCTCTTCCCGCCAGTCGCCAACACAATCGCGCGTTTCAGCATCATCGGCGGCATAGTTGCCGTGGCGGCGCTGGTCTTTACGCTCGGACTGCTCGACCGCTCGCCGTACAAGACCCAGGTGAACGTGCCGGTGGAACAGCCGGTGCCATTCAGCCATGAGCATCACGTCGGCCAGCTCGGCATTGATTGCCGCTACTGCCATACCTCGGTCGAGAACTCCTCCTTCGCCAACGTGCCGTCAACTGATATCTGCATGACCTGCCACTCGCAGCTCTACACCGACAGCCCCATGCTTGCCCCGGTGCGCGAGAGCCTGCAAACGGGCCAACCGCTGGAATGGAACCGGGTCAACACCCTGCCCGACTTCGTCTACTTCGACCACAGCGCGCACGTCGAGCACGGCGTCGCCTGTGAGGAGTGCCACGGCCGAGTAGACCAGATGCCGCTGACCTGGAAGGCCCAGACGCTGAACATGGGCTTCTGCCTCGATTGCCACCGCGACCCCGGCCCACGCCTGCGGCCAGAAAACGAAGTCTTCAGCATGACCTGGCAGCCACCTGCCGATCAGGCCACGCAAGGCCAGAAACTCTTACAGGACTACCACATTGACGTAAACCTCCTGACCCAATGCTCCACCTGCCACCGCTGACGCCAGCGTAGGAGGCGGGCCAGCGCCAGGGTACGGAGCAACGCAGAGGACGCGGAGAACGCGCAGAGCACGCAGAGAGAAAGAAGGGACGATGATTTACCACGGGGGATACAGACTACACAGAGAACGAAAGAGAGACGATTTTCATCGTCGTTTCTCCCATTCCTCTCTGCGTGCTCTGCGGTTCAATCCGTCCCCTCTCCTCGTCCTCTGCGTTGCAATCGGAGCGTTGTGATGCCGCAGGGCGAGCGGGCGGGGACGCGGCTTGACCTCGCGGCGGTGCGGGCGCGGCTGGCCGGGCAGACCGGGCGGCGCTACTGGCGCAGCCTGGAAGAACTGGCCGGCACGGCGGAGTTCGAAGAGCTGCTGCACCGCGAGTTCCCGCGCTACGCCGCCTTTTGGCACGAGGCGCTCGACCGCCGGCAATTCCTGCGGCTGATGGGCGCCTCGCTCGCGCTGGCCGGGCTGACGGCGTGCGGGACACAGTCGCGCGAGAAGATCGTCCCCTACATTCATCAGCCGGAGAACATGGTCCCCGGCAAACCGCTCTTCTTCGCCACGGCGATGACGCTCGGCGGCTTCGCCAGCGGCCTGCTGGTCGAGAGCAACGAGGGCCGACCGACGAAGGTGGAGGGCAACCCCGACCATCCAGCCAACCGGGGCGGTGGCACGGACATCTTCGCCCAGGCGTCGGTGCTGACGCTCTACGACCCCGACCGCTCGCAGGCCGTCACCAACAACGGCCGCGTCAGTTCCTGGGATGCCTTCGTCGCGGCGTTGCGTTCCACGCTCGCCGGTCAGCGCGCCAGCGGCGGCGCGGGCTTGCGGATTCTCACCGAGACCATCACCTCACCAACGCTCGCCGCCCAGTTCCAGGCGCTCCTGAAAGCGTTCCCGAACGCCCGCTGGCGCCAGTACGAGCCGGTCAATCGCGACAACGCGCTGGCCGGCGCGCGGCTGGCCTTCGGCGACGCGGCCACGCCGGTCTACCACTTCGACCGCGCGGTGGTCGTGCTGGCGCTGGACGCCGATTTCCTCGCCTGGGGGCCGGGCCGGGTGCGCTACGCGCGCGATTTCATTGACGGCCGGCGGGCGCGGCAGGTCAAGCAGAGCATGAACCGGCTCTACGCGGTCGAACCGGCGCCGACGCTCGCCGGTGTGCTGGCCGACCACCGGCTGGCGCTGCGCGCGAGCGACATTGCTGCATTCACCCGCGCGCTGGCGAAGCAGCTCGGCGTGGACGACGGCCTGGGCGACGCGCCGGCGCCGGCTGGCGTGCCGGCGAACTGGCTCGCGGCGCTCGTGCACGACCTGCAAGCACACCGTGGCGGCAGCCTGGTGGTGGCGGGCGAGAGCCAGCCGCCACTCGTTCACGCGCTGGCGCACGCGATCAACGACGCGCTCGGCAATGCCGGGCAGACCATCACCTATATCGCGCCGGTCGAAGCCGATCCCGCCGCGCAGGGCGACGCGCTCCGCGCGCTGGTGGACGACCTCAACGCCGGTAAGGTGGAGGCGCTGCTCGTTCTCGGCGGCAATCCGGTCTACACCGCGCCCGCCGACCTCGACCTGGCCGGCGCGCTGCCGAAAGCGAAACTACGCGCTCACCTCGGCCTCTACGCCGACGAGACCGCCGCGCTCTGCCAGTGGCATGTGCCGGCGGCGCACGAACTCGAAGCCTGGGGCGACGCGCGGGCGTACGATGGCACGGCGTCCATCATCCAGCCGCTGATCGCGCCGCTCTACAACGGCAAGACGGCATACGAACTCCTGGCGCTCCTGCTCGACCAGCCGAACGCCACCAGTTACCAGCTGGTGCGCCAGTACTGGCAGGGGCAGCGCCAGGGCGCTGACTTCGAGGCGTTCTGGCGCAAGTCCGTTCACGATGGCATCGTCGCCGATACGGCAGCGCCGCCAAAACAGGTCGCCGTGCGGCCGGGCTTCGCGCAAGGGAGCGCGTCCCCGGCCGCCAGCGCGGGATTGGAACTGAACTTCCGGCCCGATCCGACTATCTGGGACGGTCGCTTCGCCAATAATGGCTGGCTGCAAGAGACGCCGAAGCCGCTCACGAAACTGACCTGGGACAACGCCGCGCACGTCAGCCCGGCGACCGCCGCGCGGCTTAGCCTGGCGACCGCCGACATCGTCGAACTGCGCTACCGGGGCCAGTCAGTCCGCGCGCCCGTCTGGGTGCTGCCCGGCCACGCCGATAATGCCGTCACAGTCACACTTGGTTATGGGCGGACAATGGCCGGGCGGGTCGGCGCCGACGCGGGCTTCAACGCCTATCTGCTTCGCACCGCCGCGGCACCCTGGTTCGACAACGGCCTGGAACTCGCCAAGACCAGCGACAGCATGGAACTGGCGACGACGCAAAACAGTCACAGCATGGAGGGGCGCGACCTCGTTCACAGCGGCACGCTGGCGCAGTTCCAGCAGAACCCCACCTTCCTGCACAACGAAGGCGCCAAACCCTCGCTCTACCCGCCGCGCCACTACGACGGCTACGCCTGGGGCATGTCCATTGACCTGAACGCTTGCATCGGCTGCAACGCCTGCATGGTCGCCTGCCAGGCCGAAAACAATATCCCCATTGTCGGCAAGGACCAGGTGCAGAACGGCCGCGAAATGCACTGGATTCGCATTGACCGCTACTACAGCGGCGACCTGGAGCAGCCCACTACCTATTTCGAGCCGGTGCCGTGTATGCAGTGCGAGAACGCGCCCTGCGAACTGGTCTGTCCGGTCGGGGCGACGGTGCATGACAGCGAAGGGCTGAACGTGATGGTCTACAACCGCTGCGTCGGCACGCGCTACTGCTCGAACAACTGCCCCTACAAAGTGCGGCGCTTCAATTTCCTGCAATGGGTGGACCAGCAGACGCCGGTGCTGAAGTTGCAGCGCAACCCCGAGGTGACGGTGCGCGAGCGCGGCGTGATGGAGAAATGCACCTACTGCACGCAGCGCATCACCGCCGCGCGCATCACCGCGCAGAACGAGAACCGCCAGGTACGCGACGGCGAAATCCTGACCGCCTGCCAGCAAGCCTGTCCGACCGGCGCGATCGTCTTCGGCGATATCAACGACGCGCAGAGCCAGGTCAGCACGCTGAAAGCCGAGCCGCTGAACTACACCCTGCTGGACGAATTGAACACCCGGCCGCGCACGACCTACCTGGCGCGGCTACGAAATCCCAACCCTGAACTGGGGACGGAGTGAGGCCGATGCAGACTGAAGAACAGCTCGACCGGATCCACGACGTCCCGCCGATCGCGCCGATGATCGAGCGCGGGCAGAGCTATACGTCGGTCACGAACAAGATTGACAGCATCGTGCTGGGGCCGCTGCGGTTGAGCTGGCTCTTCGGCTTTGGGTTGGCCTTCGCCTTCGTCATGCTGCTGATGACCGCGATTGGCTACCTCTTCTTCTGGGGGGTCGGCGTCTGGGGCGTCAATATCCCGGTCGCCTGGGGCTTCGCGATCGCTAATTTCGTCTGGTGGATCGGGATCGGCCACGCCGGCACGCTGATTTCCGCGATCCTGCTCCTCTTGCGCCAGGAGTGGCGCACCTCGATCAACCGCTTCGCCGAAGCGATGACCCTGTTCGCGGTCGCCTGCGCCGGCCTCTTCCCCATTCTCCACCTGGGGCGGCCCTGGCTCTTCTACTGGCTCTTGCCCTACCCGAACACGATGGGCCTCTGGCCGCAGTTCCGCAGCCCGCTCGTCTGGGACATCTTCGCCGTCCTCACCTATCTGATTGTCTCGCTGATCTTCTGGTATGTCGGCATGATTCCCGACCTCGCCACGCTGCGCGACCGGGCGAAGCGACGGGGCATCCGCATCGTTTTCGGCATCATGGCGTTCGGCTGGCGCGGCTCCGCCCGGCACTGGCACCGCTACAAGTCCGCCTACCTACTGCTGGCCGCGCTGGCGACGCCGCTGGTCGTCTCGGTCCACAGCGTCGTCAGTCTCGACTTCGCGGTCGCGATTGTCCCCGGCTGGCACTCGACCTTCTTCCCACCCTACTTCGTCGCTGGCGCGGTCTTCTCGGGCTTCGCGATGGTCCTGACACTCGCCATCCCGCTGCGCGCCGCCTTCAGATTGCAGTCCCTCATCACGATGCGCCACATCGAGTCCATGGCGAAGTTTCTGCTGGTGACGGGTCTGGTCGTGGACTACAGCTACCTGATGGAAATCTTCATGGGCTGGTATAGCGGCAACCAGTTCGAGCAGTACCTGACGCTCAACCGGATGGTCGGCTTCTATGCGCCGCTCTACTGGGCGGTGATCTTCTGCAACGTCGGCGTGACGCAACTCCTGTGGTTCAAGCGTGTCCGCACCAACACGTTCCTTCTCTTTGGCGTCGCGCTCCTCACCAACTTCGGCATGTGGATGGAGCGGGTGATGATCGTCATCACCAGCTTGCAGCGCGATTTCATGCCCTCGGCCTGGGGGATTTTCCTCCCGACCTTCTGGGACTGGGCCACCCTCCTCGGCACGATCGGCCTGTTCTTCGCGCTCTTCTACCTCTTTGTCCGCCTGCTCCCAATCATCTCGATTCACGAGATGCGCGAGCTGGTGCATAAGACCGAGCCTGACCCGCAGGGCAGCGATGGCCGCGAGGCGGCGCGCGAACTGGTGGAAGCATGACGGCGAAACCGGCGCTCTACGGCCTGGTGGCCGAATTCGATAGCCCAGAAGCCCTGCTGGCGGCGGCGCGCGACGCCTATGCGGCGGGCTACCGGCGCATGGACGGCTACTCGCCCTTCGCGGTCGAGGGACTGCCGGAGGCGATCGGTTTCCGGCACACCTGGGTGCCGCTGATCGTGCTCATTGGCGGCATCGTGGGCGGCGTGGGCGGCTTCTTCATGCAGTGGTACGCGGCGGTCATCAGTTACCCCGTCAACGTCGGCGGTCGGCCGCTGAACAGCTGGCCGGCCTTCATCCCGATCACCTTCGAGCTCACCGTGTTGCT
>DASUBC010000652.1:0-9710 GCA_035763465.1 Thermomicrobiales bacterium | reverse complement strand
AGGCAGTAGACCGCCTCAATTGAGCCGGCGGCGCCGAGCAGGTGACCGGTCATGGACTTGGTCGAACTGATCGGCAGGCGGTAGGCGTAGTCGCCGAAGGCCGCTTTGATGGCGATCGTCTCCATCTTCTCGTTGAGCGGCGTTGACGTGCCGTGCGCGTTCATGTAGTCAATCTGTTCCGGCTGGAGGCCGGCATCGGCCAGCGCCGTCTTCATCGCGCGCACGGAGCCTTCGCCACCGGGCGCGGGCTGGGTGATGTGGTTGGCGTCGGCGGTGCTGCCATAGCCGAGCACTTCGCCGTAAATTCGCGCGCCGCGCGCCACCGCATGATCGAGGGCTTCCAGGATGAGCATCGCCGCGCCCTCGCCCATCACGAAGCCGTCGCGTTTGGCGTCGAACGGCCGGCTGGCGTGCTGCGGGTCGTCGTTGCGCGTGGACAGAGCGGTGGCGGCGTTGAAGCCAGCGATGCCGATGGGCGTGATGGCCGCCTCGGTGCCGCCCGCGATGACGGCGTCGGCCGCGCCACGCCGGATCGCCTCGGTCGCCTCGCCGATGGCGTGCGCGCTGGTGGCGCAGGCCGAGACCGGGGCGAAATTGGTGCCCTTCGCGCCGAGCGAGATCGAGACCTGCCCGGCCGGCATGTCGGCGATCATCATCGGGATGATGAAGGGGCTGACCCGGCGCGGACCCCGATCGCGCAAGACGGCGATTTGCTGTTCCAGCGTCGCCAGTCCACCGATGCCCGAGCCGACGATGACGCCGACGCGGTCGGCATTCGCCGCGCCGATAGTGAGGCCAGCGTCTTCGACTGCTTCGTACGCGGCGCAGACCGCGAACTGAATCACGCGGTCCATCCGCCGCGCCTCTTTCGGACTGAGCCGCTGCAAGGGGTCGAAGCCCTTGACCTCCGCCGCGAAGGTTGTCTCGAACCCGCCGCCTTGCGCGTCAAAGTGGGTGATATAGTCCACGCCGGAGACGCCCGCGACGGCCGCGTCCCAGTTCTCCGCGACGGTCAGGCCGAGCGGCGAAATCGCGCCCAGGCCCGTGACCACTACTCGCCGCCTGCCGTTGGTCCCCATCCTGCCTCCGTCCCCATTCAGTCCACGGGCCTCGGCCCCCAGCAATCAATCATTGTACACGGGTGAGTGACGAGTGACGAGTGACGAGGGGTAGCGCGGTGGCCTGGCGGATGGGCGTGGTAGTGCGGAGAGGCGGCCGGCGGTTGAAGCCGCGCCTGAATGGCCTCACGGCCACGAAGTCCCCCTGCGGGGACTGGGTTCATTACAGCGCCGGGCTGATTGCTCGCGCAGCAGTAGACCAGCCCTAACCCGCGCAGGCGGGTTTCGTGGCCGCTGCCATTCAGGCGCACTACCACGCCCATCCGCCTGGCCACCGGCTACCCCTCGTCACTCGTCACTCGTCACTCACCCCAGCACTTCCGGATTGACGATACTCGGCGGGCGCTCGCCGCGCAGGACCGCCAGCAGGTTGCGCGCCGACAGGTCGGCCATCCGGTCGCGGGTCGCATGTGACGCCGAGGCGATGTGCGGCACGACGATGGCGTTCGGAAAGCCGAGCAGCGGGTGGTCGGCCGGCAGCGGTTCGGGGTCGGTCACGTCGAGCGCCGCGCCGCCAATCTCGCCCGCGCGCAGGGCCTGCACCAGCGCGTCGGTATCCACGACCGGGCCGCGCGCGGTATTGACCAGTACCGCGCCGGGCTTCATCAGGCCGAGTTCGCGCGCACTCATCAGGTGGCGCGTCTGCGGCGTCAGGGCGACATGCAGCGAGACGAAATCAGCCTCGCGCAATAGGTCGTCGAACGGGCGGTATTCCGCGCCCAGGTCGCGCTCGGCGTCGGGCCGGCGGGTGTTGCTGTAATAGAGTATCCGCATGTCGAAGCCGCGCGCCCGCCGCGCCACCGCCTGCCCGATGCGCCCAAAGCCGACGATGCCGAGCGTCGCCTGGTAGATGTCCTGGCCGAGCAGGAGCATGGGGATCCAGGCGCGCCAGTGCCCCGCCTTGACGTAGTCCACGCCCTCGTTGAGCCGCCGTCCGCTCGCCATCAGCAGAGCGAAAGCGGCGTCGGCGGTCGTTTCGGTCAGCACCCCCGGCGTATTGCAGACCGCGACGCCGCGCGCGGTCGCCGCCGCCACGTCAACATTATCGAGACCGACCGCGAAATTGGAGATAACGCGCAGTTGCGGCTCGCGGTCGAGCAGGTCGCCGGCGATCCGGTCGGTGGACATCGTCAGCGCGCCGTCGCAGCCGTGCAGGAGGGTGGCGAGTTCCGCCGGGCTGGGCGGCAACTCGTCCGGCCAGACGCGCACGTCGGCCGCCGCGCGCAAGAGCGCCAGGCCCGCTTCGGGTATCCCCCGCGTCACCGCGACGATTGGCATTGCTCCGCTCCCATCCGCGCCCACTCGCAGTGCTCTCTGCGCGCGGATTCTAGCCGCACGCGCGGGCGAGGGCAAGGCGTGAGGGCGTGAGGCGCTCGCGGTGGGTCTGTCGGGTGGAAGCTCCGGCGAAATGAGGGATGGGAGGCGGCGGGAGGGAACCCGGATTGAAATCCGGGCCTGGACAGGCTGCGCCTGGATGAAGTCCGCTGTGCGGACTGGCGCTGGATAGGCTGGTAGCATCACAGATGCTAGGAGATCACAATCCGCAACGCGGATTTCGTCCGCGACTTGTCGCGCTCAGGCCCCGATTTCAATCCGGGCCCGCTCCCGCCGCCTCCCAACTAACTCCGCATTGCGCCCACTCCGCGCGCTTCCTATACTCAATGTACCGATTGCGCGTGTCGCCGCGCTGTGCGACACCGCCCGCTGCGAGGAGGAAGCATGGCACGGCTGCCCCGGCGCGCGAGTGGCCCGCGACTTGCCGCTGCGCTCGTTCTGGTCTCCCTGGCCCTGGCGCTCTCGGCCTGCACGGTGCCGCTGCTTGGCGAAGCGACGCCGACGCCGACGCCACGGCCCACGCCCTCGCCAACCGCCATTCCTACCCCCACGCCGCTGCCCACCCCAACGCCCGACCCGAACCTCACGCCGCAGCAAATCTACCAGCGCGTCAGCCCGGCCGTTGTGACCATTGTCACGCGCGTCGTCCAGGGCAACCAGCGCGGCACGGCCTACGGCACCGGCGTCATTCTCGACCGGCGCGGCTACATCGTCACCAACAATCACGTCGTCGAGGGCGGCCAGGGTTATCAGGTCATCTTCTCCGACGGCACGCGCCGCGATGCGCGCGTGGTCGGCACCGACCCCACGACCGACCTGGCCGTCGTGCAGGTGGACGGCGACCTACCCGGCACGGCGTCCTTCGGTGACTCGACCAAACTCGTGCCCGGGCAGCCGGTCGTCGCCATCGGCAGCGCGCTGGGTGAGTTCAGCAATACGATTACGACGGGCGTCATCAGTGGCCTGCACCGCGACCTCGAACGGCAGACCGGGCCGACGCTCGAAGGGATGATTCAGACTGACGCGGCCATCAATCCCGGCAACTCCGGCGGGCCGCTGCTCAACCTCCAGGCCGAAGTCATCGGCATCAACACCGCCGTCATCCGCCAGAGCGGGTCCGGCGCATCCGGCAGCGTGGCCGAAGGCATCGGCTTCGCCATCCCCGCGAATCTGGCGAAGGTCATCACCGACAAGATTATCGCCAGCGGCCAGGTGACCCGGCCCGGTATCGGCGCGACCACCGTGCAGGTGACGCCGGCAGTGGCGGCTGACCAGAGCCTGACGGTGCAGCAGGGGGCGCTGGTGACGCAGGTGACGCGCGGCGGGCCATTCGATGCGGCGGGCATCCAGGTGGGCGACGTCGTCATCGCGGTCGAAGGCAAGCAGATAGACAAGGACAGCAGCCTCTCCTTCCTGCTGCTGGCCTACAAGCCAGGCGATAAGGTGAACATCACGGTCGCGCGCGGCCAGGAGCGCCAGGCGGTCCAGGTGACACTGGGGCCAGCGGACCAGGGACGGCCCCCCCAGCCCCCCAATGCTGGGGGGAGTGACCTCTCCCAAGTTCCGGGGCTGGCTGCAAACCGCTGCGCCTAACTAGCGTGCTCCCCCCAGCATTAGAGGGCTGGGGGGGCCGTCCCTGTAGTATCATGGCCCCGAGCGCGTGCGGAACGCGCAGGCGCACCAGCAGACGTGGAGCGTGGCATGAGCGAAGCGCCGGCCAAGTCCCGGACGGTGTGGCCCGAGCGGATGGCCACGACAATCGGCATCATCGCGGCCCTCAATAAGCCCGAGGCCCAGGAACTCGAAGCCGAAATCAGCGTCTGGCTGGATGGGCGCGGCCTTACCGTGCACAACGAGGCGGCGCTGGGTCGCCACGGCACCGCCGGTGTGGACGCCATCGTCGTCCTCGGCGGCGATGGCCTGATGATGCGCTGCGCCCACATGTTTCCCGATGTGCCGCTGCTCGGCATCAACTTCGGGCACGTCGGCTTTCTGACGATGGTCGAGCGCAAGAACTGGCGGTTCGCGCTGGAACAGGTCGTCGCGGGCAACTGTCGCGTGCAGCGCGGACCGACCCTGGAGACCGACCTGGTGCGCAAGGACCGGACGCTGGCGCAGGGCTGGGTCATCAACGACGTCGTCATCCGTTCGGGACCGCAACTGGTCGAAGTCGAACTCTACATTGACGGTCAGTACGTCAATATCTATCCGGGCGACGGCATGATCGTCTCCACGCCGCAAGGGAGCACGGCCTACTGTATGTCGGCGGGCGGGCCGATTCTCACGCGCGGCGTGCGTGGCTTCGTGATTATCGCGCTCAACCCGCACTCGCCCATTCACATCCCGCTGGTCGTGGAGGAGGAAGCGCAAATAGACCTCGTCGTCGTCAACGATAAACCAAGCTGGCTCTACCTGGACGGCAACACGAAGGAAGCGCCCGCGCTCCACCAGGGCGACATGATTCGCATCCGGCGCGGCGAACACACCTTCGCGCTGGTCATGCTCGAGGGCATGAGTTTCTACCGCGCCATCCGCAGCCGGTTCAACTTCCTCATCCGCCCCGACGCGGTGCCGACCCGGGCGTGACGCGCGTGAACGAAGCGACCGAACGGCTTTCCAGCGCCCCTTCCCCGCAACCAAAAGGCACGCTGTCGGGCCAGGTTTCGCGGGCGATGCTCTGGAATGCGACCCTCCAGCCGCTGCGGCTGCTGGCGGGCCTCCTCTCGGGCATCGTCGTCACCAACGTGCTGTCGGCGGACGCCTACGGCACCATCGCCCGCCTCGGCGCGATGGCCGCCACGCTCGGCCTGTTCGTGGACCTCGGCGTCGAGCGCGGCCTGGTCAAGTTTCTGCCGGAGATTGAAGCGCGCTACGGCCGCGCGGGCGTTCGCAACGCGCTCTGGATCGTCATCGCGCAGAAACTCGCCATCCTGGCCGTCGCCATCGCGCTGATGCTGGTCTTCCGCGAGCGGTTCTTCGAGTTCTGGCGGCGACAGGTCGCCGAGCAGAACGTGCTGGCGCTGCTCGACGCGCACCGCTGGGTCTTCTTCTGGGCGCTGGTCGCCCTGATTGTCTTTGGCGCGGTCTTCGACGTCTACATGCAGGCGCTCACCGCCTACTTCCGGCAGCGCGCCTCCGGCAGCATCAGCATCGTCACCACCCTCCTGAAGCCGCTGCTGCTCATCGCCGTCGTGCTGGTCGGCTGGGGCGTGCTGGGCGTGGTCGGCGCGATGGTCGCCATCCCGATCGTCGCCACGCTGCTGGCCGCCTGGCGGGTCGCGACGGTGCGGCGCGACCTGGACGAGCGGCCGACGCAGCCGACGGCGGGCGCGCGACTGGTGCCGCGCTTCGCCGCCTATTGCGGGCTGAGTTACTGGATTCAAATTACGGAGTACTTCTACTCGGTGGACTTCATCGTGCTGGCGATTCCCGCCGCCGCCGCCGCCGCCGGCTTCAAGTTCACCTATTCGATAGTCGGGCAGTTGCTCACCGCGCTCTGGTCGCCGATGGTCGGCGTGCAGATTCCGCTGTTCGCGCGTCTGCACAGCCGCAACGACGACCGACAACTCGCCAGCGCCTACACGATTCTCTCCAAGTTTCTCGCCGTCCTGCTCATTCCCGCCGCCATTGGCCTGGCGCTGCTGGCGCACAACCTAATCGCCACCATCAACCCGAAGTACCTCGCGTTCGACACCGTCGCGCGCATCCTGACCATCTGCCTCTGTCTCGACGCGGCGATCAGCGTGCCGCTCTCTATTCTGATGGCCTACGAACGCTACCGGCCGATGCTGGTCGCGCGCACGGCCGCGCTGGTCGCCGTGCCGCTCGTGCTCTTCGTCGCGCCGCACTACGGCGTGGTGGGCGCGGCGCTGGTGATGGGCGGCACGCGGCTGATGTGCGACGGCCTGGCGATGGCGCTGGCCCTGCGCGCCCTGCCGATTCGCTATCCGCTCGCCTTCGCCGCCCGCGTCACCGGCGCGGCGGCGCTGATGGCGCTCGTCATCGCGCCCGTCGCCCTGACGCTGCTGCGCCCGCCGGGCGACGCCTCCGTGACACTCCGGCTGGCCTATCTCGCCGGCAACGGCCTGCTCGCCGGCGTCGGCGGCCTGGTCTTCTTCGGCCTCTTCAAATTGACCGGCGGCCTCGACCCCGAAGACCGCCGCCGCGTCGCCGAGTTGCGGCTGCCCGTCGCCGCGCGCCTGCTGCGGTTCCTATGACGCCGGCCGGCGGCCCTCACCCGCTGCCCTACGGCGGCCCTCACCCCCTGGCCCCCTCTCCCGTGCGCGGGCGAGGGGGAACTGCCGACCACCTCATAGCCAGTTCCCCCTCGCCCGTCGGGCGGCGGGGTACCTACGCAGTGGGTCGTGGGTTAGGGGGTGAGGGATGAACCTCTACCACTTCAGCGAAGACCCGGCCATCACCCGGTTCGCGCCGCGCCCATCACCGATCCACCCTGACCAGCCGCCGCTCGTCTGGGCCATCGCGGAAACGCACGCGGCGCACTACTCCCTGCCGCGCGACTGCCCGCGCGTCATCTGCTGGCCTGATGAGGCGACGACGCCGGCGGACCGGGCGCGCGTCCTCGGCGCGACGAACACGAAGGTGCTGGCGGTCGAGCGCGACTGGCTCCGGCGCATCGCGGACGCCTGTCTCTTCGCCTACCAGTTGCCAGGGGCAACCTTCACGTCGTTCGACACGATTGCCGGCTACTATGTCTCGCGCGTCGCCGTGACGCCGCTCGCGGTGGAACCGCTCGACCACCTGCTGGAGCGTATCGCCGCCGCCGGCATCGAAGTCCGCGTCATGCCATCGCTCTGGCCGCTCTATCACGCGGTGGTCAACTCGACGCTGCAATTCTCGATTATCCGCATGAGGAACGCGCGCCCCGAAGGAGAGGCATGACCGCGCCAAAGTTGCTGTACTTCACCGCGCGCTACCGGCCCGGCTCGATGGCAGTGCCGGTCCATGCCGACCTGCTGCGGGCGCTCGCCGCGCGCGGCTACCCCGGCGCGATCGTCACCCTCGCGCCGCCCGGCCAGCCCGAGCAGGTCGTCGCCGCGCCCGACGGCGACCTGCCGGTCTATCGCGTGGCGATTTCGCGCGGCTGGCGCGACCGGCTGGCGAACCGCCTCGCGGGCCGGCGCTATACGTACCCCTTTCTCTACACCGCCGCGCGCTACATCGGCCCCTGGCTGCGCCGGCAACTCGCCGCCGACCCGGACCTGCTCTTACAGGGCGAGATGGCCTTTCCGATGGGCGCAGTCATTCGCCGCGCGCTCGCCGGCACGCCCGCGCGCACCGTCCTCACCCTGCACGGCGGCGACGCCATCGTGCCCGAACACGGCCTGCGCTACGGCTACGCCCAGGTGCCGGCGGTCGGCGCGGAACTGCGAAAGGTCTTCGCCTGGACCGGCGGCGTGCGCGCGATGTCGCCGCTCTTGGCTCGCGCGGCGGAAGGGTTTGGCTGCGCGCCGGAGAAAATCGCGGTCGTGCCGCTGAATATCGCCGACAGTTTCTATCCCACCGCGCCGCTCGCCGAGGTGCGCGCCCGCGCCCGCGCGGCGCTGCTCGCCGAACTGGGCCTGCCGGATGATGCGCGCATCCTGCTCGCCAATGGCCGCGTGCTGCCCATCAAGGGCTACGATGTCCTGGTCGCCGCGCTGCCGCAGATGCTCGCCAGTCAGCCGGCGACCTACTTCGTTCTCTACGGCCCCGACCGGGGCGACACAGTGGACACGCTGCGCCGGCAGGTCGCCGGCCTGGGCCTGACCGGCCACGTCCGCTTACTCGGCCCGGTGCCGTTTGACGAACAGGAACGCTACCTGGCCGGCGCGGACCTCGTGGTCATTCCCTCGCTGCTCGACGGCTTCAACCGCACGGGCGCGGAGGCCGGCGCGCACGGCACGCCCATCGTCGCCAGCACCGGCGCGGGCATCGCCGACTTCGTGCGCGACTACGGGGCGGGCCGCGCCGTGCCCCCGCGCGACCCGGCCGCCCTCGCCGCCGCCATCACCGGCCTGCTGGCCGACCCCACCGCCTGGCACGCCGCCAGCGCGGGTGCCGTGCGCCTCGCCGCCGCCTGCCGCACCGGCAACGTCGCGGACGCGCTGGCGGCGCTCTACGCGCGTATCACGCCCCCGGCCCTCACCCCCTAACCCCCGACAGCCCTCACCCCCTGACCCCCTCTCCCGCCCAGCGGGCGAGGGGGAACTGCCGACCACCTCATAGCCAGTTCCCCTTCGCCCGTGACACGGGCGTGGGGGTCTGGGGGTGAGGGCCGCCCGCCGCGTGGTACACTTCGGACGGCCAAACGCCGGCACCCGCGCCCAGGCGGCGCCAGACGACAAGCATTTCTGACGGACGAGTATTTCTGTACGCAATGAGCACGTTTCCGCGCCGACTCCGCGACCTGATTGCCACCGCCGCGCAGGCCAGGCGCGGGCGCGGCGGCGACCATCAGCCCACTCCGCGCGGCCCACGACCGCCGGCGCCCGGCCGCCGGGGCTGCGTCATCGTCGGCGTTCTCGGCGTCGTTACCTCAATCGTGCTGGTGATGGGCGCGTCGTACTGGCTCGGCCGCGCCGTCAGCCGGATCGAGTCGCGCTACTGGCCCACCCCAACCCGCACGCCCGATATCGCCGCGCTGGGACCGGGCGTCGTCGTCGGCTCGCCTTCGATAGACGTCGCCACGATTCAGCGTGTACTGGCGCAGTATCATTCGCCTGCCACCGCTGACGCCCAGGCCATCTACGACGACGGCGTGCAGCACAACATTGACCCGGCGTATTGCCTGGCGTTCTTCATTCACGAGAGCGCGGCGGGTACGCAGGGCGTGGCGCGCACGACCTACTCGATCGGCAACATCCGCGCGAAGCCCGGCGAACCGTCCTACGACGGCTATCGGCTCTATAGCAGCTGGCGCGAAGGCATCGCGGACTGGTATCGCCTGATTGACGACCTGTACGTGCATCAGTGGAACCTGACCACGGTGGACGCCATCGTGCCGGTCTACGCGCCCAGCACCGATAATAACGACGAGGCGACGTACATCTACACGATCAAGTGGCTGGTCGCGGGCTGGCGCGGCCTGTAGCGGCAGGCAGAAGGAGTGGGCGTGCGGACAGTGCTTCACGATGGCCTGGCGATCGCCTACTGGCGTGAAGGCGCGGGCGTGCCGGTCGTCTGGATTCAGGGCCTCAACGCCGACCACACCGCCTGGGCCTCGCAGGTCGCCGCCTTCCGCGACCGCTACGAGTG
>DASUBC010000651.1:0-13768 GCA_035763465.1 Thermomicrobiales bacterium | reverse complement strand
GAGATGACACCGCGCGGCCCAGCGGGCATAATTGACATAGCGTAGTTGCCGACGTGGTGGAAGGGGTGCGAGACGACGATGAGTCCGGAGACGGTCTTCGTACTGGTGATCATCGCAATGGGGCTAGGCGCTGGTCCGCTCTACATGCGAATGCTGGCTCACGGCCCTAAACCGGACGTCTGGTGGCGCGGCCGGCGCGATGGTGGGCTGATCTTCGGCATCCTGTTGCTCGTCATTGGCGTCGTCTGCTTCCTGATCGGTGGCGTTGGCGCGACGACACTGGCGTGGCTCCTGCTGGTCTCCGCAGCGTTCAACCTGTCGGCTGCGGGGTACAGCCACCTTGCCCTACGGCGGTTGCCGCCTGGCGACGATCGCGCGGAGGGCTGAATCGTGCGCCTGACATTGACCACCGTGCGCGGCGGCACGGTCTGGGACGAAGAACCGCCAGCGGGCACAGAAGCGATCTTCGCGCGCCATATTCCCGCCTGCAAGCCGATGGCAATCTACCAGAATGAAGCGGCGAATCGGATCGCTGGCGCGATCCTGCGCGACCTGCTTCCGCTGCCCCCGTCTCCGAAACTCTTCGTCCTCATGACTAACCTCCAGACGATCGAACACCGGGAAAACAGCCGCATCGTCATCCTGCGCTGACGGACGAGGCGCGAGTGCGTAAGTCGCGAGTACATACGCGGGTTCTGACCAACTCAGCGCTTCTCGGTTGGCGCAACGCCATCACGATGGCCACACAACTCACGCACTCATGTCTCTTTGCGCGATAATGCCGGCGTGGCCGGGAGACGGCTTTGAGTGGGTAGGAGCGTGGAGTGGCGCCGGCAGGCGAGCAACTGGGTGGCGTGATCGCTGCGCTGGCGACGCCCTATACCCGGCATGGCGGCATTGACGCTGAGGGCGTGGGGCGGCTGGTCGCGCATGTCATTGGTGGCGGCGTACAGGGCGTGCTGGTGAATGGCGCGGTCGGTGAAGCGCCGCATCTCAGCCGTGGTGAGCGGCTGCTGGTATTGCTGGCGGCGCTCGACGCGGCGAATGGGCGAGTTCCCGTCTATGTGGGTACGGGTGCGGCCAGCACCGAGGAGACGCTGGCGCTCACGCAGGACGCGGCGGGCGCGGGCGCGGCAGCGGCGGTCGTTGTGGCGCCATTCGCGTTTCGGCTGCCCCAGGAGGCGCTCGCCTGGCACTATCGCACGGTCGCCCGGCGTGGTCGCCTGCCGGTGATTGTGGACAATGCGCCCGGCTTCTCGCGCAACAACCTCGTGCCCGCGACGCTGGCCGACCTTGCCCAGGCGCCGGGAATCGTCGCGCTGATCCAGCGCAATCACGACCTGGGTGAACTGGCGGAGACGGTGCGCCTGGTCGGCGAGCGCCTGCCGGTGCTGGCGGGACGCGATTCGCAGGGCTATCCGGCGCTCTGCGCGGGCGCGCGTGGGGTCGTCTCCGCCGTGGCGGGGATCGCGCCGCGCGTGGTGGCGGACCTGTGGGCCGCGTTCACTGCCGGCGATCAGGCCAGCGCGCGGGCGCTACACTGGCGCACCCTGCCGTTGAGCCTGCTACTGGAGAGCGATGACTTCATCGCCTCGGCCAAAGCGGCCCTGGATGAACTTGAGTTGCCGGGCGGCGCGCCCCGCCGGCCCCTCGCGCCGCTGGCGGCGGCTGGCCGCAAAGCCGTGCGCGCGGCTGTGCAAGATTTAGAAATGGAGGATAAGAGCGATGAGCGGAGCGACGCCGCGACCAAAAACCGAGCTGACTGATGCCTTACACGAGTATCTGCTCAACGTTTCACTTCGCGAGCCGGGCGTGCTACGCCAGTTGCGTGAAGAAACGGCGGCGCTACCACACGCGGGATTGCAAGTTGCGCCCGAACAGGGGCAACTGCTCGGCTTGCTGGCGCGACTCGTCGGGGCGCGGCGTACGCTCGAAGTTGGTACATTCACCGGCTACAGCTCACTCAGCGTTGCCCTTGTGCTGCCGGACGATGGCCGGCTTATCGCCTGCGATGTGAGCGAGGAATGGACTGCCATCGCGCGGCGCTACTGGGCGGCGGCGGGCGTCGCGGACAAGATTGATCTGCGCCTCGGCCCGGCGGTCATGACGCTCGACCGCTTGCTTACTGATGGCGGCGCGGACCAGTTCGACTTCGCCTTCATTGACGCCGACAAGCGCAATTACGCCAACTACTACGAGCGGGCGCTGCAACTGGTGCGTCCCGGCGGCCTGATCGTCGTGGACAATACGCTCTGGCACGGTCGTGTGCTCGATCCGGCGCTACAGGACGCCGACACGATGGCGGTGCGCGCCTTCAACGAGCAGTTGCATCACGACGACCGCATCGCGCTCAGCCTGGTTCCCATCGGCGACGGTATGACCCTCGCCCTCCGGCTCCACTGAATTCGACGTGACAGCGCCTACGCGCCGTGCGCCGGGCGGGGTAGAATGGTAGGTGAGAGTTTGGCCCGCGTGAGTGCGCGGTAGGAACGGTAGGGCGAGTAGTGGCGCGGGCAGGCAGAACAGGGTTGATAACCGGTACACCCGCGCGTGCGCGCCAGCCCCGGCGCGCACGCGCGGGCATCGTCGTGGCGCCGAGGCTATTTCGCACGATGGTGCGCGGGCGCTGGTTGATCATTACCATGCTGGTGCTGGTCGCGTGCGCGGTGATGGTACGCCTCGCCTTCTGGCAATTGAGCCGCCTGGATGGACGACGCGCGGCGAACGCGGTCATCGCCGCACGGATGCACGCGCCGCCGGTATATCTAACCGGGCAGACCCTCAACGGCGTGCAGCCTGACAGCCTCATCTTCCGCCAGGTTGCTGCGCGCGGCACCTGGGACTACGCCAACGAAGTCGAACTGCGCTACCGGTCATTTGGCGGCCAACCCGGCGGGCATGTGCTGACGCCATTGCATCTCGCCGACGGCAGCGGCACGGTGCTGGTAGATCGCGGCTGGATTCCGCTGGTTGATCTCGATGGCGAAAATCGAGCCATCTATCAAACCGATGCCGGTCAGGCAGTCGCGGTAGAGGGGCTGATCTATCAGTCACAACCCCAGACAACCGCGCCGGCAAAGACGCAGGGCCGGCAGGACTTCTTCATGGCGGTTGACATTCCAGCGATTGCCAAGCAATTGCCATACCCAGTCCTACCGGTCTATATCCGCCGGCTGCCGACCGGCGACAATACCACGCCACCGCTCGCCGAGGGCTATCCCGAACTGGACGATGGCCCGCATCTCGACTACGCCATTCAGTGGTTCGCCTTTACCGCCATCCTGCTGGTCACGTACGTCCTGTTCGTCAACTACACACTCCTTCATAGCCGGCGGCGACCACGGAGCGACACTGCCAGTCCAGCGGTGCCGTTCGATAGCGCCTGAGTACGCCGCGTGTCAACATATCGCCTGCCATAACCCGAATCCAGGCACGGTTGCCGACGCCTTGCCGCAACGGCGCATGGCGGGCTTACCCTGCGCCGTTGATCCTCTCCTGCCTCAGCTCGCGACCCTCTACGTATGCGTATTATCAGGCTATCAGCCAACTACTTGCGTCTGCCTACGATAGACGCAGCGGTCGGCCATGCATGAGTGACCGACGCGACCACATGACTGTCTTGTCTGGTGTTGCTTTGCGAGCGCATGGGCGATCGTGAGGTGGCGAAGTCGAGTGAAGGGGTAAATGGTGCGGTCAATGAGACGGGTAGTTTTGCTGTTGTGGGCGACTCTGGCGCCATTGCTGGGCGGCGTGTTCATCGCACCAGGGGCAGTCACGGCGGCGACGACAACAGGTGCGGCCTGGGCCTGGGGCAACAACCGCAGCAGCCAGCTTGGATACGAGTTATGGGGCAGCCTGGCCCAGCGCCCTGATCCGGCGCAAGTCCTGGGCGCTGGGGCGAGCGATGTTGTCGCGGTGACCGCGGGGAAGGCCCATAGTCTGGTGCTGAAGAGCGATGGTACAGTCTGGTCATTCGGAGACGATTCGCGTGGGCAGCGCGGCATTAATACGTCTGCGGTGGCCCCAAACATCCCCGCGCAAGTGGTAAATCTCACTGGCGTCAAGGCGATTGCGGCAGGCGCGGATTTCAGCCTGGCGCTGAAGACTGACGGCACAGTTTGGGCCTGGGGCGACAACGTCTATGGCCAGCTTGGCGATGGCGCTGTTGGCGGTTTCTCAGCCGTGCCCGTGCAGGTGCAAGGTGCGGTTGGCATCACCGCGATCTCGGGAGGAACAATCCACGCGCTCGCAGTTGACGGCAACGGCACAGCCTGGGCCTGGGGCAATAACAATGATGGCGCGCTGGGCAACGATAGCGGCGTGAATTACGCTCAGGCCGCCCGGCCCTACGCGCTGCCGGTCAATGGCGTTAGCGGCGTCACCAGCATCGCCGGCGGCTACAACGGCAGTATGGCGTTGCGGAGCGACGGCACGGTCTGGGCCTGGGGTTGGAAGTTCACGGGCGAATGGGGCGACGGCACGACGTCCGACCTGATCGTCAATTACAAGATTCCGCATCAGGTGCCGGTGCCGGCACAGGTAATCGCGATCGCCGCCGGGCATCAGCATCGCCTGGCGCTCGACGCACAGGGGCGTGTCTGGGCCTGGGGCCAGAACGTGGAAGGCCAGACTGGCGATGGCACTGTCGGTGGACGCGACGATCAGAACCACGACTGTGGTTGCTCGGTTCGTCCGGTCAACGTCAGCACCCTCGCCAATGTCAGCGCGATTGCGGCTGGCGGTGGGCATAATGTGGCGCTGAAGAACGATGGCACCGTCTGGGCTTGGGGCCGCGACGCCGAAGACCAGGTTGGCACGAATACCGGCAGCTGCTACGTCGCCTGCGCGACGACACCGCAACAGGTTGCCGGCCTCACGGGTGTCATTGCGCTCGGCGGCGGCGTTGATAACGCCCATACGCTCGTCGTGCGTCAGTTCACTATTCCATCCTTCAGCGATATTCAGGGCAATCCGTATGTTGCAGCGATTCAGCAACTCGCCGCGCGTAAGGTCATCAATGGTTATTTGCCGGGTATGTGCCAGAGTCGCGGCCTGGGCTGGCCCTGCTACGGGCCGGCGGAATCAATCAAGCGGGCGGAGATGGCGGCGCTGATAGCGCGCAGCATGGGCTGGCTCGGCGACCAGGCTACCAACCCGTTCCCCGACAAATGTCTTGCCGATGTGGGCTGCATTGACGATGAACTATGGCATGACGTGGCGGTGCTTGCGAACCCGCAGCGCAACGTGGTGCATGGCTACCCGGACGGCACGTACCGGCCATTCGGCCCGGTCCTCCGCGAGCAGGCATTGCTCTACATCAGTCGCGCGCTCGTCGCCAAGCATGTCTGGCAGCAACAGCCCGACGACCCGCAAATCTATCCGAACATCCCGGCGACGACGGCAGCGCAGCAGGGCGATCGCTCGGACATCGCAACCTACGTCCATTATGCCGGGGCCGCGCCCGGCACGGACGCGCATCAGGCGTGGCCGGACGCCTACCAGCCGAGCACGCGTGGCTGGTTCGCCCAGACGCTCTGGCAGGCGCTCAGTCACTAACCGCACGGCAGCCAGGCGGGCGAGGAACGTTCCTCGCCCGCCTGTTCTATTTCTAGCGCGGCGACCTGGACAGATCGGGGCGTACGAATTAGCGTTTTTGGGGCGCCAACCTCTTGACAAGAACATATGTTCTAACATATACTGCGGCCAGTGAGACGGACACAAGCCTGGCCGAGCGGCCAGAAGGAGATGCAGACGATGCCCGAACGATTGGCGCCCCGGCAAAAAGACGTCTATCTCTTCATCAAGGATTACCAGGCTCGCCATGACTGCGCGCCGACCATTCGCGAACTCTGCGACGGTCTCGGCGTTACCTCGACCAACACGATTGACTATCACCTCAAGGCACTTAAGCGGAAAGGCTATATCAAGCGGCGCGACAACCTCGCGCGGGCGATCGAAATCGTCGAGCGCGGGCCGCGTCCAGGGTTGGTCGTCAGCCTGCCAGTGAGCGGCGAGATCGCGGCTGGGCAGCCGATTCAGGCGAACGAGCGGCATGACGAGCGGATTGATGTGCCGTTCGCGTTAGCCGGCGCGGAAGACGCTTATGTACTGCGGGTGCGTGGCGAGAGCATGATTGACGAACATATCTGCAACGGCGACCTCGTCGTCGTGCGGCCCTGCTCGACCGCGCGCAACGGCGAAATCGTCGTTGCCTTACTCGCCGACAACGGCGTGACGCTGAAGAAATTCTTCCACGAGGGTGACCACATCCGCTTGCAACCGGCTAACGCGAAACTCGCGCCCATCATCATTCCGGCCGGCGAAGAATGCGCCATCCAGGGCACGGTGATGGCGGTCATTCGTCAGGTCGCCTGAAACGCCGCCAGGCGTTTCTTTTTGCCCGGCATGTTCTAGGATTTGTTCCAGTCTGCGATAGGCACAGCGTGCCGCACACAGTCGGACCGCCGGTGGCGGTCGGGAGGTACGGTCATGAGCGCGCTACCGAAGCATCGCTACGAGCAAGACTGGTGGGCCGACGACGCCCCGACACAAGCGGTCCCGACTGGCAAAGTGCGCGCGGCACGCCCGGCGACCATGCCACTCCGGCCTGCGCCAGCGCCGCGCCAGCGGCAGGCCGTCGCGCGGCCGGCGCTCCCCGATCCCAGCAAAGTGCTGGTGATGGCGGCGCTGATCGGCACGCTGGCGCTGTTGCTCTATCTCGGCATCACCGGCCTGATTGGCTGGACGAAGGTGAAGCTGGACGACCTGCATTACGGCCGCCCGCGCACCTCGCAACTGGACGCCTTTGTCGGCCACAACGAGAGCGCCGGCGCCGCGACACACTTCGTCGCGATGAACCTCAATCGCCGGGTCACCATCATCGAGTTCCCTGGCGGCGACATCACCAAGCCGCAGGTTATCGCCGGCCCCTATCTCTTCGGTCGTTCGGAGGACCTCACCGTGGTCACGATGCATATTCAGGACGTCAACGGCGACAACAAGCCTGACCTGATCGTGCAGGTCAAAGACGAGCGGCTGGTCTACATCAACGACGGTAATGGCTTTCGCCCGATCACCGCTGACGAACTGGCGCGCTTGAAGCAAACTGAAGGAGGCCGCTAATGCGCGGGCGCTGGCTCTTGATTACCGTTCTGCCCCTCATCATCGCCATCGTCATGATCATCCTGACCATCCGCCCCGTTGGCGCCACCCAGACCTATAGCTCCGCCAACGTCGGCGCCAGCACGCCGAAGCCCGCCGAGGACGCGCCAGCGCAGGCCGCGCCGACTGCTACACCGGCCCCTTACCCCCCGACTGGCCCAGCGAGCACCAAGGGCGATGGCGACGGCCCGCCACCAATCCAGGCCGGTAGCTGGAATCCGCAGGAAACGTTTGACGTGCGGCATACTCCGTCACTCGACGCCTCGGCCATCGCCACGATCTTGCAACACTACAATTCGCCGGCCGCCGGCTCGGCCGACACGATGTACCGGCTGGGACTGCAATACGGCATTGATCCAGCCTATTGCCTGGCCTTCTTTATCCACGAAAGCACGGCCGGCACGAAAGGCGTGGCACAGGTCACAAAGTCTGTCGGAAACATCCGCACGACGGCGGGCTATCGCGACTACCAGGGCTATCGCCAGTACGCGACGTGGGACGAAGGCATTGAAGACTGGTATCGCCTGATCCGCGACCTCTATATTGGTCAGTGGAACCTGACCACAGTGGACCAGATTGTACCGGTCTACGCGCCCGCCAGCGATAACAACGACCCTGACGGCTACATCCGCGCGATCAAGCAACTGGTCACCGACTGGCGGCAGGGCGTCTACTGAGTGCGGAGTGCGGAATGATTCGAAGTTAGGCAAACGGTCTACACTTCCGCGAGCCTATGCCGCACTCCACATTCCGCACTCAATGGGGGGATTATGAGATGGGGCTTGTTGCCGGCGCCGCGTCTGCTCGGCGCCGACGAAGAGCTGACGACCAGCGATGATGCGGCGGTCTTCCCCGCCGGGGTAGTCGCGCTCGGGCGCGGTGGCGCGGGCGAGACGGGCGCGCTCTTGCGGCCGGACGGCGTGTATGTCGGCTTGCTGTTGCTCGATAGCCGGTCGTCGTGTGGCGGGCCGGAAATCGCGCAGCTGGCGGCGGCGCTGCCCACCAGCGCCTGCCAGGTACTGACCGTGCGCCGTCCCGTGGACCTGGAGCGCCAGACTGCCGCCTGGGAACATGTGACGCGCGGTCAGCGCACGCAGGCTGGTCTGGCCGCCGCGATCGCCGACGGCTATCTGCCTGAGCTGGTCGCGGCAGGGTGGAGTGAGACCAGCACGGTGCTGGCGCTCTTGCAGCCGTCAGCCGACCGGCTGCGCCGCGAACTCACGACCCTCGCGACCGCCTGGCCGGGTGGCGCGCGTATCGCCACCCCGCACGAAGTCAAGGCGCTCGCCGGCGACTGGCTCGCGGGACACGAGGCCGGCCTGGTGACGATCGGTTGGGACGTGACCGAGCTGACCGCTGAACCGGACGTGGCCTGGGTGAACGCGATTCTCGATCACGAGGCGCTGGCCGGCGCCCCGGTCATGATCGCAATCCACCTTGCGCCGGCTGGTTCACCCGCGCCGGTCTCACTCGAAGCGCGGCGGCGGTTGGCAGCGCTCGACGAAGCGCTGGCGGCGATCGCGCCGGGCGACGACGACGAACAGTACCTCCTGGCCGAGCGGCGTGAATTGCTGGCGGTGTTTGCCGCCGCGACCAGCCAGGCTGACTCTCGGCCACGTCCCGCGCGCTTGCTGATTGCATGCACGATCGAACCACGCTACGCCCGCGCGGTGCGCGGCGCGGTCGAGCCGGAACTCTGGCGCCTCGGATTTGTCACCACCTCATTTGGCCCCGGACGCGGTCACGATTTGCTGCTTTCGTGCGCGCCACTCGGTCAGCCCCTGGTTGGACGCGGCATGACTCTGACCACGCGCGGCGCCGTGCAGTTATTGCCACTCTTGCAGGATCGGATGCTGCCTACTGCACGGGCTGGCGCCGCGCTCCCGCTTGGATTGCAACCTGATGGCGGCGCGGTCTGGATCAGGCCAGGCGAATCACTGGTTCTGACCGGCCCTGCTGGTAGTGGCAAGACCGCCGTAGCGCAAACCTGGACACTGGGACAGCTGGCGTCCGGTAAAACCGTAAGCGTGCTGGATACCAGCGGCGCCTGGCACGGCATAGCCATTGCCGGTGCGGGCGCGGCGATCCCCGCCGCCAGGCACGCGGGCGCGTTGCTGGCGACGCTGGCGCTCGAACCAGTGGACGGTCTATCCGCGCTGGCGCTGCGTGAGCGCGCCGAAGCGTGGGTAGCGCTCGCGACCGCGCTGCTGGAAGATTGCTGCCCAGCACTTGGAGCAGATGCGCGCGGCGACCTCACCGCCCAACTGCTCGGCCTGGCGGAAGACGCGCTGCACACTGGCCGGCGGCTCGGCTTCGACCGGGTCGTCAAACTCCTGCGGGCTGGTGGCGAGACTGCCGCTGCCGGTGAGCTGGCGGCGCTGCTCAAGGCGGGCAGCGGCACCGCTCCGGACCTTGCTGCCCGCCTGATCGTGCTGGATGCGGCGGACGGTGGTGAGCGCGAACTGCCGGCCGCTGCTGTCCGTGCGATCAGCCTGGCGACGTTGCTGGCCCGGCTGCGCGCCGCGTCCGCGCCAGTCGCACTGCCGCAAATTATCGTGCTCGACGCGCTGGACGACCTGCTCGACTGCGCCGCCGGGCCACTGCTCGCCTCCATGCTCTTTCGCGCCGCCCCCGCGACAGGCGTCACCGTCTGGATCGTTTGCCGGCAAGCGCCAGCGGCCGGAGGCTCGCTCACCGCCGCGCTACGCGAAGCGCGCTGCACGCTCGTTGCCCAGGCAAGTGAGCCGGGTGAGCAGGCAGCCCTGGCCCAGGCGCTTGGCTTCAGCCCTGCGCTTGTCGCCGCTCGCGTGCCTCGCCCTGGGGCCGCCCTACTGCTTCGCCCGCCGGCGCCCGTACCCGGCCTGGTCGTCCAGCCCGGCCAGACCAACAGTGCGCCGCCACGTATCACCGCCCTTTCACTCCATCCCTGGGCCTTGCCACCGTTCGCGCAGTCGAGAGTAGAGAGTAAGGAGTAGAGAGTTTCTTGCTACCAGCACCGTGCTCACCGGCTGACGCATTGCCAGCCATACTCACTCCCTCCTCTTTACTCCCTACCCTCTACTCACCCGCCATGCAACCTTATGTGGGATCAAGACGTTACATGACCAAACGCCCACTGGGGAAACGTGCGGGTAGGGTATTTGCGCGCGTGGGCAGGCTGGAGGGATGGAGTTCGCCTGACCGTGATCGTGAAGCGTATCTCGACCGCAACTGTGATCGTCGCGCTCCTCGTCAACCTGACTGGTCTCGTACTGCCGTTCTGGAGTCCGCTCGCTGTCACCGCAGCCGACAACGCGCTGACGGTTGATCCAGAGGCGGTGAGCGCGGGCGGCGCCATCGCGGTGGCGGCGCAGGGTTTTCAGGCCGGAGAGGGCGTCGCCGCCACGCTGGTGACGCCGTTTGGGCAGGCGCTTGGCCTGGCGCCGGACGCCACGAAGCCCGCCACCTACAGCGCCGGTGCGCCGGTCAGCGAGCAGGCTGGCGCGACGCTCACCGCTGGTAAGGATGGTGCGATCGCTTTCACCCTGTTGACGGCGCCGAATTACCAGACCGGCGCCTGGACGATCGTGTTGCAGGGCGCCACGTCGGGCACGAAAGCGCAGGCCGCCTTCACCCTGTCCGCGCCAGCTACTCCGTCCGCACAGGCAGCCACGCCCGTCGCGCCGACTGCCGCGCCAACCAGTCCGGCGACCGCGACCGCGCCGCCGGCCACCGCTGTGCCGCCTACCGCGACCGTCGCCGCGCCAGCGGTGACGGCGACATCCACGAAATCGGCGGCGAACGCTACCCCAACGGCTCAGGCCACCCCTGCGGCTACGGGTACGCCGGTCCCGGCACGGGCCACGCCGCAGACGACTGGAACCGCCGCGACACCGCACGCGGCAACGCCAGCGGCAGGCACACCAGCGACGAGCGCCACACCGGGGCATGGCGCCACGCCGGCGCCGAGCACGCCAACCGCCGGCGTGACGGCCACACCGTCACCCGCGCCTTCGCCATCACCAACCGCGACGCCTTCGCCAACTCCCTCGCCGGTGCTGCCCTACGATCCGAATATTCCCGCCGGTCCGCTGACGATGCCGGGCGACGGCCCGCTGCTCGATGCAAGCGGCGACTGGCGCACGGCGGTGACGACCGAAGCCCTGAAGCACCTCGGCGTGCCCTACATCTGGGGCGGCGCGACGCCGGACGGCTGGGACTGCTCCGGCTTCGTCCAGTGGGTGTTTAGCCACGCCGCCGGTGTGAATCTCCCGCGCGTGGCCGGCGACCAGGCGGGTGTTGGCGTCAATGTCAATCTGGAGGCGTTACGGCCCGGCGATCTCGTCTTCTTCGCCAACACCTACGCGCCCGGCATCAGCCACGTTGGTATCTACCTGGGCAACGGCCAGTTCGTTCATGCGGCCAATCCAGGCGCGAAGACGACGGTGAGTAATCTCTCCGACCCCTATTACGTGCAGCACTTCGCCGGCGCGCGGCAGCCGGTCGCCGAGTCGAACGGCGCGGCGCCCGCCATCCCAATGCCCGATGGGCCGGCGCTGGCGCCGACGCAGCTCCTGCCCGTTTTCGACCGGGCGGCGCAGTTGACCGGCGTGCCGAAGGAAGTGCTGCTCGGCATCGCCCGCGTCGAGTCGGGTTTCGACGCGCGCGCGATCGGTCCCTATCTGCCGCAGTTCACGGGCACCGAAGATGAGCACGCGCTGGGCATGATGCAATTTCTTCCCAGCACCTACCGCCCGTATGCCGCGCAGGTGGACGCGATCACCGGCAAGAACCTCGGTATCAGCGGCATCTGGGACGGCGAGTCGGCCATCTACGCGGCGGCCCTTTACTTGCGGGATAATGGCGCGCCGGGCGATATGCACGGCGCGATCTTCGCCTATAACCATGCCGACTGGTATGTCAGCCTTGTTCTCGCCTGGGCGAACAACTATACCAGCGGCACCATCGCCGATCCCACGCTCTTCAATCCGGGCACGAATCTACCGCTCACCGGCGTGACGGTCGCGCTCGGCAGTGTCACGCCAGGCTTTACGCCACCTGCACCATCCAACGCCGATACGGTGACGGTTGCCGTCGCCGTGCGTGAAGCAGCCGATACCTGGCGCGAGATTGGGGTCTACGTCAATACTGCTCATGATGGCAGCGCGAACGGCGAGTGGCAGCCCATTGGAACCATCACCGGCGGGCAGGGCCAGGTCAACTGGAATACCGCGCCGCTGGCGGATGGGACGTATCGGGTGATGTTCGCGCTCACCGACGCGACCGGCAGTCGCGCCTCGTATGGCCTCACCGACGACACGGCGGTGCGCTACACGATCCAGCGCGGCGAGCCGCGCGGCTCCGCGATTATCAACCCCCGCGCTGACCTGGCGTACCTGGCCGCGTTCGACGGCTCAGTGCTGGCGCAGATCGGCCCGCGCGCGCCGGTCGTCAGCGGTCCGCTCCGGTTCGTCACGGCCCAACCGATCACCAGCGCAACAATTGGCTCGGCTACAACCGCTGGCGCGCTGACCGGCGGCACGGCCGACGGCCGGATTCGCTCGACACCCGGCCTGCTGGTCGAAGAAGGCACGACGAATCTGGTCACGAACCCGAGCTTCGAGCGCGGCGCCGGCGGCTGGTCCGTGCGGAATACGCCCGGTGGCGCGCTGACCGTAACGGGGCTCAATGGCGGTGTCTTCGGCAAGCACGCCCTCCGGCTCGATAACCATGCGGGCGCTGGCCCCGGCGTCTTCTTCACGCAGGCCGGCGATGGAAACACGGCGACCTGGTCGGTCTACGCGCGGGCTGATGGCGCCGGCGCGTCTTCCGGCTTCACGCTGGCGATGAGTGGCGGCGAGCCGCACTCGTTTGCACTTTCAAGCATCTGGCAGCGCTTCAGCATCACCGGCGCCAGCGGCGCGGCGGGCGACGAACGCCAGGTGATCGTGCCGCCCGGCACGGTGATTGACATAGACGCGGCGCAGCTCGAAGCGAAACCCTATGCCACCAGTTACGCCGACGGATCGCTCGGACCGGGCTATGGCTGGGCCAGCACACCCGATGCCTCGGTATCCGGCCGGCTGGCGGTGACGGTGCAAACGCCGCTGGCCAGGCTGACCAGCGCGGACCAGGGGACGCTCACCTTCTGGGCGACACCCCAGGAGACGGCGGGCGCTGACGCCCGCTTGCTGGTCGTGGGCGCTAACCTGCTGACGCTTGCGCTGGACGGTAAGACGGCGACCTTGCGCGCCGGCGCGACAGTCGTCGGAAACGTGCCCTGGGAACCGGGCGCAACGCACCAGTACGCGATTACGTGGGACCACGGCTCGGTTGCCTTCTACCAGGACGACCGGCTCGCTGGCCAGGTGGCGGTTGATGGCTTTGCTCTGCCGGCTGATACAGCGCTCTTCCTAGGTGGCGATCCGGCCGGCGAGCACGCGGCGAATGCGACCGTGCAGGAACTCGCAGTCTGGAACAAGGCACTGTCGTCCGCAACAATTGCCGCGCAGGCCGGGAACGGCCACTTCGTCCAGCGCGGCGCCGAACGCGTCATCACGCTGACGGTCCGCGTGGCGCTGGCGACGCAGGGCTTCACGCCGGCCGCGACGAAGATGCAGTTCAGCTT
>DASUBC010000650.1:0-3883 GCA_035763465.1 Thermomicrobiales bacterium | reverse complement strand
GTGGAACGGCTCCGCGCCGAGCGCCGGCACATCCAGGTCAGTCTCGAACGAATCGAGCTGCGAACCGAACGCGTTGCGGCGCACGGTGATGTCGAGCAGCCCAAGCGTCGTTTGCTCGCGGCCAACGTCAGTGGCGAGGACAATCAGGCCGGCGCAGGTGCCCCAGATTGGGAGGCCCGCGCGTCCCAGCGCGCGCACCTCGTCCGTCATGCCCAGCACGTCGAGCAACTTGCCCATTGTCGTGCTCTCGCCGCCCGGAATGATCAGGCCGTCAATGCCTGCCAGATGCTTGCGCTGCCGTACCTCGCGGCTTGCCACGCCTAGCCGCGCCAGCATCCGCTCGTGTTCGATAAACGCCCCTTGCAGGGCCAGCACGCCGATGAGCATCGTCGCTGCGCTCCTCGTTTTGGTCGCAGGTCGCAAGCCTGAAGGTCACAGGTCTCTTGGAACGAGGCAGTGCTTGTCAGCAAGCGTGATACTCATTGCGAGAGACCTGTGACCTGCGGACCTGCAACCTGCGACCCGGATCACCAGCCCCGTGGAGCCAGCAGTTGCTCCGCCGGGATGGTCTTCATCTCGATGCCGCGCATCGGCGCGCCGAGGCCCTTGCTGACGTCGGCGATGAGGGCGGCGTCGCGGAAGTTGGTCGTGGCCTGCACGATCGCGCGAGCCGTCTTCGAGGGGTCGTCCGACTTGAAGATGCCCGAGCCGACGAAGACGCCCTCCGCGCCGAGTTGCATCACCAGCGCGGCATCGGCCGGCGTGGCGACACCGCCCGCGCAGAAGAGCACGACCGGCAGTTTGCCCGCCTCGGCGACGTCGCAGACCAGCTCATAGGGCGCGCCGAGTTCCTTGGCGATCGTCATCAACTCTTCGCGCGGCGCGATTGCCAAGTGGCGGATGCCGTCGCCGATCTCGCGCAGGTGGCGCACCGCCTCGACGATGTTGCCGGTGCCGGCCTCGCCCTTCGAGCGAATCATCGCCGCGCCTTCGCCGATCCGCCGCAGCGCCTCGCCCAGGTCGCGCGCGCCGCAGACGAACGGAATGCGAAACTCGTGCTTGTTGATGTGGAAACGGTCGTCGGCGGGCGTAAGGACTTCGCTCTCGTCAATGTAGTCAATGTCCAGCGCTTCGAGCACCTGCGCCTCGACGAAATGGCCGATGCGCGCCTTCGCCATCACCGGAATCGTCACCGACTCCTTGATCGCGGCGATCAGTTCCGGCGGACTCATCCGCGCCACGCCACCCTCGCGGCGAATGTCGGCCGGCACGCGCTCCAGCGCCATCACCGCCACCGCGCCGGCGTCCTCGGCGATCTTGGCCTGGTCGGGCGTGACTACGTCCATAATGACGCCGCCCTTGAGCATCTGGGCTAGACCCTTTTTCGTCGCCCAGGTAGACTTCTCGGCGCCGTTGCCGCTCGCGCCATTGCCGTTGACTGTCTGCATCGTGCGCCTCCCCTACCATCGTGCGGCGGCAGCCGCGCGGCTACCGCCCTCCGCCGGACCATCAGCGTTGAGTATAGAAGGCACAAATCTCGTGCGGGAGAGCCAATCACGAGCAAAAATCGGGGGACACGCGAGCGCGGCCCCCCCGCTCCCCAATGCTGGGGGAGCATCTATCCTGACGCCGGGGCTTGCTAACAACCATCGCGGTAGACAAGCGTGCTCCCCCAGCATTGGGGGGCGGGGGGCCATTCCCCGCTTGTGTCCACTCTGTGGCCGGCATAAAATGGTGGGTATTCCTCGGGGCAGGAGATCACAATGAAGGAGCGGTGGCGATGAGCGCTGAGCCTCGTTTTCCTACTATCGGCGACGGCAGTGGACTGGATGCGACGGACCGGCTCTATCCGGAAGAATTGCAACTGGCGTCCCGAAACAAGGCGCTGCCGCTGGAAGGATTGCGTTACGATGTCACGCCGGTCGGGCTGCATTACACGCTGGTCCATTACGATATTCCAGATGTCGAGGCGGACACCTGGCGGCTCACCATTGGCGGGCGGGTGCGCCGGCCGCTCACGCTCTCGTTCGCGGAGTTGCAACAACGGCCCGCGCGCACGCTGCGCGTCACGCTGGAATGTGCCGGCAACGGGCGCGCGTTGCTGGCGCCGCGCCCGGTCAGCCAGCCCTGGCTCACCGGCGCTGTCGGCACCGCCGAATGGACCGGAACGCCGCTCCGGCCCTTGCTGGAAGAAGCGGGTCTTGGAGAGGATGTCGGCGAGATTGTCTTCACCGGGCACGATCGTGGCTATGAGGGCGGTGTCGAGCAAGAGTATCAGCGGAGCCTGCCGTTGCAGGACGCCCTGCACAACGACGTTATCCTCGCCTGGGCCATGAATGGCGCGCCGCTCGAACCGCAGCATGGCTATCCGGTCCGGCTGGTCGTGCCGGGCTGGTACGGCATGGCGCACGTCAAGTGGCTGCGCGCCATCGAGGCGTCCACCGCGCCGTTCGCCGGCTATCACCAGGCGGTCGCCTATCGCTATAGTCAGGCGCGCACCGAGCCGGGCGAGCCGGTCACACTGCTGCGCGTGCGCTCACTGATGATTCCCCCCGGTATCCCCGATTTCCTGACGCGCGTGCGGGTGGTGCGGCGCGGCCAGGTTGCCCTACACGGCCGGGCCTGGTCGGGGCAAGCCGCCATCACGCGCGTCGAGGTCAGCGCGGACGGTGGCGCCAGCTGGGCGGCGGCGGCGGTGGACGCGCCGCCCGGCCCGTATTGCTGGCAGGCATGGCGCTACGTGTGGGAGGCCACCGATCCAGGCGAGTATGAACTCTGCTGCCGCGCGCACGACAGCGCAGGTAATGTGCAGCCGGTGGAACAGTACTGGACCGCGCGCGGCATGGGAAACAATATGGCGCAGCGCGTGCGCGTGCAGGTAGTCTGACTGCCTGGGCAGGCTAGCGGGCGATCGCCACCAGCTCGCGCGGCATGACTTCGCGCAGCGCCAGACCCAGCCGCCGGATGCCTTCCTCGATCCGGTCGGGCGGCTGCGCGGCGAAGTTGAGCGCGATGTACGGGTGGTCGCCCCCTTCGGGGAAATAGGCGCCCCCTGGCGCGACGACGACGCCACGCGCCAGCGCCGCGCCGTAGAGCACGCGCGCCGATACCCCTTCCGGCAGGCGAATCCAGAGATACAGGCCGCCGTCCGGCACGGTCCAGCGCGCGCCGGGCGGCAGGTGCGCCGTCAGGGCGGCCAGCATCGCGTCGCGTCGTTCGCGGCAGCGGTGGCTCACGCTCCGCAGGTAGGAGCGCAGGCGGCGGCTTTCCAGGCACCGCGCGAGCGCCCGCTGCACCAGCGAGCCAGACGCCCGGTCGCTCGCCTGCTTGATGAAGAGCAGCCGCCGGTGGATGTCCCCCTGCGCCACCATGTAGCCAAGGCGCAGGCCAGGCACCATCACCTTGGAGAAACTGCTGACGTAGATGACCTCCTCGCCGCCCGGTAGGGCGCGCAGGCGCGGCAGCGGCATCCCGCCGTAGCGCAGTTCGCCGTAGGCATCCTCCTCCATCACCGGCAGCCGGTGTTCAGCGGCCAGCGCCAGCAGTTGCCGGCGGCGGTCCAGGCTCATGGAGATGCCGGTGGGGTTGTGCGAGTTCGGGATCGTGACCAGCAGTCGGGGCTGGTAGCGCGCCAGTAGGGGTTTCAGGCGCGCGACCTCCATGCCGTCCTCGTCGAGCGGCACGCCGATCAGCCGCACGCCGTTGGCCTCGCAGGCGTCGAGGATGCCGAGATAGGCCGGGCTTTCGGCGACGATGTAGTCGCCCGGTCGCGTCAGCGCCCGCAGCGCCAGGTCAATCGCCTGCTGCGCGCCCGACGTGATGATAATTTCGTCCGGCGCCGCCGGGATGCCGAGGCCGAGCAGATGCCGGGCCAGCGCCACGC
>DASUBC010000649.1:0-5367 GCA_035763465.1 Thermomicrobiales bacterium | reverse complement strand
CTGGCGATGCAGTCGCGCGGCTTTCGCGGTGAAGTTCACACGCTCGATGATTTTCGGATGCGCGCGCGCGACTGGCTGGGGCTGGCCGGCTTCGTCGCGCTGGCGGCGCTGGTCTTCTGGCTGGGCCTGGCGACGCGGCTGCCCTGAAACGGAATGTGGAGTGCGGAATGGGGAATGACGTGGCGCTGATGGAAGTCCAGGCGAAACCGGCGGCGCAAGTGGCGCCGGTCTTTGACGTGCGCGATCTGCGTTATCGTTACAACGCGAGCGTGACGGCGCTCGATGGCGTAACGCTGGCGATTCCGCAGGGGCGGCGGCTGGCGATTCTCGGCGCGAACGGCTCCGGCAAATCCACGCTGCTGCGCCTGCTCGATGGTCTCTATTTTCCTGAGAGCGGCAGCATTCACGTTTTTGGTGAGCAGCTGACCGAAGAGCGGCTGCAAGACGACGACTTCGCATTCGCCTTCCGGCGGCAGATCGCGCTCGTCTTTCAAAATCCAGACGTCCAGCTTTTCAGCCCAACGGTCTTCGACGAGGTCGCGTTTGGCCCGCTGCAACTACGCTGGCCGAAGGACGAGATCCGGCGCAAGGTCGCCGCGATGCTGGACGAGCTGGAAATCAGCCACCTCAAAGACCGCCCGCCGCACCGCCTCTCCGGCGGCGAGAAGAAGCGGGTCGCGCTCGCCTCGGTGCTGATCCTCGACCCCGACGTGATCATGCTCGACGAGCCGACCGCCGCGCTCGATCCCAAGAGCCAGAGCCAGGTTGTGGACATCCTGATTGGCTGGGGCGGCGGCGCCAAGACCGTCATCACCGCCACGCACGACCTCGACATCGTCGGCGAGATTGCCGACGATTGCGTCGTCTTCCAGGCGGGCCAGGTTGTAGCGGCCGGCACACCAGCCAAGATTCTGGCTGACAGTGACCTCCTGCATCGCACCAATCTCATCCACGCCCACCGCCATCGCCACGCCGATGGCACGCTGCACACCCACACGCACCGGCACGCCGGGCACCAGCACGAGCACTGACGAATAGATGAACAGCAGACGCCAAGGGACCGCCAAGCACGCCAAGAGAGTTCGTTATTTCTCTCTTTGTCTTGGCGCTCTTGGCGTTCTCTTGGCGCCTTGGCGGTTCCCCATCCCCATCCACCATGCTATAGTGCGCGCGGATTGGCGTGACAGCAGGGGAGGTGGAGCATGGCGGCGACGCACCGAGTCGAGTTTGGCTACAACCCGCCGGCTGGTGAGCGGGGCATCGAGCGCATTAATCCACGCACGTTCGTGCAGGACTTGCAGCAGGTGGCCGATTGCGCCAGCGAATTCGTGGATTCATTCTGGGTGCCGGACCATCTTATGCGTGGCGACGGCTTTCGCCTGGAATGCTGGACGCAGATGACCTGGCTGGCCGCGCGCTATCCCAAACAGCAGCTTGGCGGAATTGTCATGGCGAACTCCTACCGCCATCCACCATTGCTCGCCAAGATGGCCGCGAGCCTGCAAACTTTCAGCGGTGGCCGCTTCATCCTCGGCTACGGTGCAGGCTGGCTGGAGGACGAGTACCACGCTTATGGCTACCCCTTCCCCAGCGCCCGCGTCCGCATCGCCCAGATGGTCGAGGGCATCCAGGTCATGCACGCGATGTGGACGCAAGCACCCGCGACATTCCAGGGGCAGTATTATCAGATAAAGGACGCCTACTGCGAGCCGCGTCCCGACCCTGTGCCGCCCATTCTTATTGGCGGTGACGGCGAGAAGTATCTGCTGCGCGCGGTCGCCGAATACGCCGATTATTGGCTCGCCTTCAGCAAGAACATCGAGACGCTGCGCCACAAACTGGCCGTGCTGGAAGACCATTGCCGCGCGGTCGGGCGCGACAGTGGCACGATTCGCAAAGCCTATCCGCTGACCGTCTACCTGGCGCGGACGCGCGCCGAAGCCGAACAGCGCGCGGGCGCGGCCCTGCAACGGGCCGATCCGCCCTTTGCGGGTGAGCCGGCCGCGCTGCGCGAATACTTGCAGGAATTAGCCGAACTCGGCTTCGACCTCTTCCCGCTCGTCTTCGCCAACTTCCCCGAAACCGACGACCTACGGCTCTTCGCGGACGAGGTGTTGCCGGCGTTTCGTTAGTGGGTTGCAAGTTGCAGGTTGACAGGTTGCAGGCTCTTGCAGACCAGCGCCCGGACTCTTCTGAGAAACCTGCAACTTGCGAACCTGCAACCTGTAACCCGTCGTTAGTCCGCTGCCGCCGCGCCGAGCCGCTTGCGCGCCTGGTAGCCGGCGGCTTCCTGCACGAGGCGCGCGAAGGGACGGCGGTGTTCAGCGTGATCCTCGAACATCTTCTCCGGGTGCCACTGCACGCCGAGAACAAATTGCTTGCCAGGATAATCCACCGCTTCGATTGAACCGTCGCTGCTGCGGCCGGTGACGCGCAGGCCGGGCGCGACCTCCTTCACCGTCTGGTGATGCGCCGAGTTCGTGGCGACGGTCGTCGCGCCATAAACATCGGCGGCAGTGCTGTCCGCGTCGAGCGCGACGTCGTGCGTCGGCCGCACCCAGCTCTCGGTATTCCAGGGCTGGCGGTGGGTGATAGTGTCGGAGAACTGGTCGGCGACGTCCTGGTAGAGCGTGCCGCCAAGCGCCACATTGAGCACCTGAATGCCCCGGCAGATCGCCAGCACCGGCAGGTCGCGAGCGAGTGCGGCTTGCAGCAGCACGAACTCGAACTCGTCGCGCTCGTCGCTGATGCCATAGGTTTGCGGGTGCTGTTCGGCGTCACCGAAGCGCTCGGGGCGAATGTCGCCGCCGCCGCTCAGGAGCAGGCCATCGAGCACGGCAAGCAGCTCTTCGACGCCTTCGGGCGCATAGGGCAGCAGGACGGGTACGCCGCCGGCCTGCCGGACCGCATTGACATAACTGACCTCCATGCGGTACAGCGCCCCCCGGTCTTCGGTGTCGCCAATAGCAGGGGTAATGCCGACCAGTGGTTTCATACGCGCGTTTGTATCCTTTCTCGCCACCGCGATGTCCCGATGCTCCACCAAAGCAAGCCGTGTGTGCTGGCGTGGTGCGGCAGGGCGGTGTCTATCCTGGTAAGTATGCGGAGGAAAGAGCGTAACGTCAAACGTAGCTGTTCAGCATTGGGGGCCTGGCGGGTGGTAGCCCTGGATTTCAATCCGGGGCTACCACCAGGAGGCCACTGCCCCTGAGCTTGTACCTTCAGGCGGGTGCCGTCTGCTACGTACGGCAGCGCCACCACAGTCGCCGGGCGCACTTCTACTGGTAGCTAACAACCGGCGACTGTGAACTCGTACGACTGCCCGGCTACGTCCGGTGTTGCTCTGCTATACTCCTGCGGTTATTTCTCGCTGCGGATGCACACCAAGCGGAGAAAGTTGTTGCTCGCCGATCAGGATACTCCTACGGCCGCGGTTCAGCTACCGGCCACCAAAGGCACGTTCTACGCGATCGCGGCGTACCAGCAGTTTCGTTTTCTCTGGACCGCCGGCGTCGTCACGCAACTGGGCCAGTGGTTCCAGACGATCGCGCTCGCCTGGCTTGCGCTCACCCTCACGGACAGCGCCGCGTTCGTCGGCCAGATCGGCTTCGCCAGCGGCCTCCCCATTCTCTGCCTGTCGCTGCCGGCTGGGGCGCTTCTCGACCGCTTCGATCGGCGCCGCGCCCTGCTCATCTGCCAGGTGCTCGGCGCGCTGCTGGCGGTGACGATCGCGGTGATAATTGCGCGCGGCGCCATTGCGCCGTGGCATCTGCTTGTGGCCGCAGTGTTCAGCGGCAGTCTGCTGGCCGTGGCGCAGCCCGCGACGCAAACGCTCGTACCGGCGCTGGTGGACCATGCCGACCTGCCGAACGCGCTGGCGCTCAGTTCCGCCGGCAGTAGTTCGACGCGCATCGTTGGGCCGTCTATCGCCGGAGTGCTGATCGGCGCGGTCGGTATTGCCGGGTGCTTCTTCTCGCAGGGCGGCGCGCTGCTGGCCGCCGCGTGCCTGACCCTGCTGCTGCGGGTGCCGCGCGGCGCCCGGTCGGGGATCACGCTGGGCAGCGGCCTGCTCGACGGCCTGGCCTTCATCCGGCGCGACCGCAACCTGGTCGGGATGCTGCTGCTGGCCGGAGCGCCGGCGCTGCTGGCCTATCCCTATATCCAGATGTTGCCGGTCATCGCGCGGGATGTCTTACACCTGGGGCCGCGCGGCCTGGGGGTCTTGATGGCCGCGAGCGGCGTTGGCGGCCTGCTGGGGGCGCTGACGACGGCGTCCATGGGCGCTTACCCACACAAGGGGCGGCTGACGGTGATCGTCGGGCTGGTCTACGGCGTTGTACTCGCCGCCTTCGCGCTGACGCCGCTGGTGATCGTGGCTGGCGCGATCCTGATGGTCAGCACCTTCCTCGGCACGATGTTCTACTCGCTGAACCAGATCATGGTGCAGACCTACGTGCGCGAAGCGATGCGCGGCCGAGTGCTCGGCGCGCTCGCCCTCACGGTCGGCTTGCAGCCGGTCGGGTCGCTCTTCGTGGGTGAACTGGCGCAACGCATCGGCGCGCCCGACGCGCTCGCCGCCTGCACGCTGGCCTCCAGCCTGCTCGTCGGGCTGATCGCGCTGCGCTACCGGGCGGTGGCGAAGTTGTGAGTGCGTGAGTGCGTGAGTCGTGAGTTGCTTGGGACTGGCACCGCGCTGGCCTGATCCCTCTCACGACTCACGCACTCACGCACTCACGCCTACACAATCTCCCCCTCGTCCTCGCGCTCGATACGCCGGCGACGGGCGAGTCGCTGCATGGCGATGTTGTGCCAGTGAATCATCAGGTCGGTGAGTTCGGCGGCGGAGCCGTGTGCGCGCAGCGCGGCGAAGTCGGTGGCGAAACGCTCTTGCTCTTCACCATTCAGCCAGGTAATCCAGTCGAACAGATAATCCGACGGCCCGGGCGGCCGTTCATTGCTCATAGGGCGTTGTCCTTTCAGGGCCGCGCGTGCGTCACTGAGCGTGCTCCCCGGTGAGTGCGGGTTGGCGGCGCACCTCGCCGCGCCACCAGTCGAGCATATCGCGGAGTGACTGGGCGAAGGGGATTTCTGGCTGCCAGCCAGTCGCTTCGCGCAGCCGTGTGCTATCGGCCAGGAGCAGCGGCACGTCAGAGGGGCGCAGCCGGTCCGGATCGGTGACGACCTTGACCTGGACAGCCGCGAGTGCCAGCAGCTGCGTGAGCAGGTCGCCGATGCGGACGGCGTGCCCGCTGCCGATGTTATAGACCTCGCCTGGCGTGCCAGCCGTGATCGCCAGCGTGTAGGCGCGGACGACATCGCGGACGTCGAGGAAGTCGCGCCGGGCCTCCAGATTGCCGACCGCCAGTA
>DASUBC010000648.1:0-3000 GCA_035763465.1 Thermomicrobiales bacterium | reverse complement strand
GTTGTTGAGCATAGTTGCCCTCTCGCTCATCTTTGCCGAACCCTGTCGCCGTTCCCACTGCCCGACTGCCCGACTGCCCGACTGCCCGACTCGTCCAGCAGTCGCTCCGCCAGCCGGCGGAAGGCCGCCGCGACGGGCGATTTCGGGCTGTTCAGCACGACCGGCACGCGCGCGTTGATGGCCCGCTCGATCAGCGGGGAGTGCGGGATGGGGTCGGCGACGAGGCCGTCGTAGCCCGCGTGCAGGGCGGCCAGGCCGTCGCGCTGCGGCGCTTCGTCGGCGTGGTAATTCGAGGGCAGGATGGCGGCGACGCGCGCGGTGGCAAAGCGGTAGCGCTCCAGTTCGTCGCGCATCGCGAAGATGTCTACCAGCGCGTCAATGTCCTGCTGCGCGCCGGTGCGTGTCGGCACGATCGCCAGGTCGCCGCCCAGCAGCGCCGAGGTCTGCGTGAAGCCGAGCAGCGGCGCGGTGTCAATGATGATGGCGTCGTAGTCGCCCGTCACCTCGTCCAGCAGCAGGCGCAGGCGGAGCGGCCCGGCCGGGTTCTGCGCCAGCGCCGCCGCCGTGACCTCGATGGAGCGGTCGCCGGGCGCCAGGTCAATCAGGTCGTAGACGGGGCGAATGGTGTCGCGCAGGCCGCGCTTCGGCTCAGCGAGCCGCGCGCCGATGCCACATTCCGGCGGCACCGGGTCGTCGGAGAGCGCGCGGGTCAGGCTCGCCTGGCTATCGAGGTCCACCAGCAGGCAGCGGCGCCCGCGCGCGGCCAGCGCCCCGGCGAGGTTGAACGCCGTAGTGCTCTTGGCGCTGCCGCCCTTGCGGCCGAGCACGCCGATATTGAGTGCGTGAGTCGTGAGTCGTGAGTCGTGAGTTTCGCTGGGCGGGCGCTGTGGCATAGTTCCGTCCACGTACCTCATGAAGCCTGAACTCACGCACTCACGACTCACGACTCACGACTAGACGCTCACTTCCGGCTGGTGCAGGCGGCGGCGTTCGGCCGTCAGGATCGCCATGATTTGCGCGACGGTATCGTCCTCGCGCGCCGATTCGTTGAAGACGACGTAGTCGAAGAGTTCCACGGTCGCCAGTTCGCGGCGCGCGGTGCGGAGGCGGCGCTCCATCGCCGCCGCGTCGTCGGCCTTGCGGGCGCGCAGGCGGCGCTCCAGTTCGGTCATCGAGGGCGGGGCGATGAAGACGAAGATGCCGGTCGGCGTGAGCCGCCGGAAGTGCTCCGCGCCCTGCGGGTCTACCTTCAGGACGACGTCCTGGCCCGCCGCCAGCGCCTGGCGGATGGGGGTGCGCGGCACGCCGTAGTAGTTGCCGTAGACGTTGGCGTGTTCGAGAAACTCCCCGGCCGCCAGGTCGCTGGCGAAGCGTTCGGGGGTATAGAAGTGGTAGTGGAACCCGTCAATCTCGCCCGCCCGCTTTTCGCGCGTGGTGGCAGTCACGGCGAAGTGCATGGCGGGGTAGAGGACGCGCATCCGGTCAATGATGGTGTCTTTGCCGACTCCGGATGGCCCGGAGATGACGATGAGCCGGGGCTGGCCGATCGCGCGCAGGTCGGCGATGATCTCATCGGCGCATTCGTCGGCGGCGTTCACGCCCTGGCCTTGCTCCCCCAACGCCGCGCGGTCCGCGAGCGCGGCACTGTGCTCCATCCCAATCACGATTCGCCTTACTCCGTGCTGCTGGTCCGGCAACTGTTGACAGGATTGTACCATCGCGCGGCGGGCGGCGACGAATTGCGAGGCGGGCAGACGGGCAGACGGGCAGTCGGGCAGTGGGTTCTCTTCAGCACTGTGCTCATCTGCCAGCGCAGTGTTCATCCAGCGCGCTGCCCGACTGCCCGACTGCCCGCCTCGCCATGCGCTATACTGCGAAGGAGCGTTGGTATTGATTGGCGCGTTCCTGGACGTGGTTCAGCGCCGGCAAGACCGCTGCTACCGCGCCGTGGTCCGCGCCAGACAAGCAACGCCCGGGGACTGTGCCACCGTGCGTCTGATCGCACGGCAGCCGGAGTTGCGGTCACCAGGGCAGGCGGAGCGCCGCCGCCGTGCGCCGGCTACCCTGCGATGCGAATGGAGCGAAGCAGGAGGCCACGATGTCGGAGCATGTGCCGCACAAACACGCCGATATTCACACCGACCCGGCAGAGTCCGCGCCCGCGAATATCGGGCTGATCGCCCTCATCGTCATCATCGTCGTGATGGCGCTATTCGTGGCGGTCGCCGTCTGGGCCGGCTCAATGAGCCACTGAGGTATTGTGGAGTGTGGATTGCGGATTCTGCCTCGACCAGGCAATGCCTTCCTGGTTGGGCAGCGCCCTGACCAGCGCCAATCCGCAATCCGCAATTCACAATCCACAATCAGTTGTGGTCTATAGAGAGTTTGCCGGGGCCGGCGACGAAGATGGTGGCGAAGCCGATGAGGAAGAGGAGCGGCTTCTCGAACCCATCGCTGTTGAGCAGGCCCTTGTCCCAGTGAACCTTGCGGATGGCGGTGCTCATGTTGCCCAGCAGCAGCAGCGTCGCCAGCCGCGTATGCCAGCCGAGCACGAGCGCCAGGCCGCCGAAGAACTCCGTGCCGGCTGACATTGCCGCCAGCGCGGGCGGTGCGGGCGCGCCGATGCGCTCGACCGTCTTGGTGAAGTTCTCCAGGCCGCCACGCTGCAACGACTGGGTGAAGGAGGTGCCGAGGTAACGCTCGGTGGCGGGCGCCGCCTTCTTGTTCGGGCCGCCGAAGAGTTTCGGGAACCCATGCACCATAATGAGCGCGCCATACGAGACGCGCAAGAGCAACAACGCCAGGCTTTTCATCAGTGTTCTCCCTGTTGTGCAACGATGCGGCAAGTCCGCGCGCACGGCGTCCCATGCGTCTGCTGCCCCGCCGGAGCAAAGACCATGCCACGGTGAGACGTGAGGCGTGAGTGCGTGAGTGCGTGAGGGGGTTTAGGTCAGCACGGAGCATAGCTGCTGGCGCAATGCTATTCCAGAGCAACTCACG
>DASUBC010000647.1:0-3444 GCA_035763465.1 Thermomicrobiales bacterium | reverse complement strand
TTTAGATGCCCGCGCGCTCTTTGAGCCAGTGGATGAGATCATCGCGCCGAATACCATAGATGTAGTGATTCATAATCGTCGCCTTCAACTCGCCCGACCACGCCGCGTGGGTGATGATCTGTGACGGGAACCCGTAAATCTCGCAGACTTCTTCGACCGTCAGCGTGTGCTTGTGCATCAGTTCGTCCATCGTCTCTTCGCGCGCGTGTTGCACTTCAAATGGCACAGGCATGGTTCTATCCTCCTGGCGCGGCCGACCAACGTCAGTCAAAGGTCTACAGATCAACGAAGGGTCGAAGGTCGAAAGTCGAAAGTCGGTGTGGTCAAGGCTGTGGACTATCCACAATTACCAACTGGTAGGAGGCCACAGCCCCATCACTAGCGACCTTCGACCTTCAGACCTGCGACCAACGCTGGCCTTCAGACCTTTGACCACTTCCGTACTTATGTTACGCCGCAACGATAAGGTCGTCTAGACTGCCGTGGAAGGGCGATAGGAGATCGGCGCCGTCGGTCGCGACCGCCACGACATCGCAGTGACGCAGTCCACCCCGGCCGGCCAGGTAGACCGCCGGTTCGACGTTGAAGACCATGCCAGGCTGCAAGACATCGTCCGAACAGGGATGCAAGCGCGGCAGATTCCCATGATAGATCGCGCCGTAGCCGACGCCATGCCCCAGCTGGTGCTTGAAGGCCGCGCCAAAGCCGGCGTGTTTCAACTGGTCGCGCGCCGTGCCGTCAACTTCGCGCGCCAGCGCCCCCTGGCGGATCGCGCGCAGGGCAGAGGCGCGGGCGGCCAACACCGCCTCGTAGATCGTCAGGTGACGCGCGTCAGGCTCGCCCAGGAAGTACGTGCGCGTGAGATCGGTCCAGAAACCGTCTACATAGGAATTCATATGCACCAGCACGAGATCGCCGGTTTGCAGTGTGCGGGCGCCGGTGCGCGCGTAGGCGCGGTACGCCTCCGCCGCGCGCGGCCCCGACATACAGAAGGCATGACCGCCCGCGCGCCGCACCCCCGGCTCGCGCAGCGCGACGTCTTCGAGCGGCGCGCGAGCGGCGGCGGCGATCGTCGTTTCGCAGACGCCAGGCCGGATCGCCGCCCGCGCCGCCGCGAACGCGCTCCCCGCGACAGCGCAGGCGCGGCGCACCAGGGCGATCTCCCGCCCGGTGAGGACGGCGCGGGCTTCACCGAGGGGACCAGCCGCGTCCCAGAAATTCGCCTCGGGCAGGGCCGCGCGGTAGAGATCGAGCGTCGCGCTGCCGCCGGACCGCAACGCGACGTAGGGCGCCGGCGTCAGCTCGGGTGAGCCTTCATAACCAATCGCCGCGCGAGCCAGCCCCAGCCGCCGGCCCACTTGCGCCAGCAGTGGCCGCGTCGCCTCATTGGCGTCGCCCAGGTGCTCCAGCGTGATGGGCGTGAATGGCGCAATCTGCTCCTCAGCCACCCAGCCCTGCCGCGCCAGTTCCAGTTCGTCCGCCGGCACAATCAGCGCCACGTCGCCCGCGCGTGTGAACAAGGCGGTCGAGTTGCCAAGCACCGGCCAGTAGCCCGTCAGCAGCAGCACGTTGTGCGGCAACCGGCAGCAGAACGCATCAAGCTGCGCCGCCACCAACGCCGCAGTCAACCGCCGGACCCGCTCCGCATCGCGTTCCATCGGACTCCCCATGTCGGGGTCGCAGGTCTGAATGTCGAAGGTCGAAAGTCCCTGTGGTCAATGCTGCTGGTGGTCTACCAACACCAGCTCGCAGCAAGCCACCGCCTGCTCACAAGCGACCTTCGACCTTCAGACCTGCGACCTCCCCCCGCCTTCACCACAACCGCGGCACGCCCCGGCCGGATGTGCCGGCGGGGGAGAGGTCGCGCCGGATTGGCGGCGCCACCAGGGGCGCGCGCTGGCGCGCCAGCACACGCTCGCGTTCGGCAATCAGGTAGTCGGCCGTGCGCGCCGCCAGCGCCTGGATAGTCAGGCCGGGGTTGGCAGAGCCTTGCGTCGGCAGGATGCTGCCGTCGCAGATGAAGAGATTGGCGATGTCGTGCGTGCGACCAAAGCCATCTACCACTGACTCGCGCGGATCGCTGCCCATTCGCGCCGCGCCGACCAGATGCGCGTAGCGCGCCTCCTGCACGACCTCCTCGGCGCCCGCCGCCCACATAATTTCCTCGACCTTCTGCCGGCCAAACGCGATCAACTTCTTGTCGTTGTCGTGTAAGTTGAATGTCACCTTCGCGACGGGCAGACCAAAGCGGTCGGTCTCGTCGGCCAGCTCGACCCGGTTGTCCGCCCAGGGCAGGATTTCGCCGAGCACGCCGAGCGCGGCCCAGTGGTTGTAGTCCATCATCACCTGGCGCATCCCCCAGCCCCAGGCGCCCTTGGCGACCGCCATCTGCTTGGCGAAGGCGATCGGCAGCGGACCAACCGTCTGCACGGCGAAGCCGCGCACGAAATCGCGCCGGGGATCGGTCTCGTAGAACTCCTCGGTCAGCGCGTGCGCGGGCGGCGCTTTGTACATGCGAATCGGGTCTGGGAAACGCCCCAGCACCACGTTGCCGGCCTGCGCCATCAGGTATTTGCCGACCGTGCCGCTGGAGTTCGCCAACCCTTGCTCAAAACCGGGACACGCGGAGTTGAGTAGCAGCCGGGGCGTCTCGATGGCGTAGCCGGCGACAATGACGACCTTCGCGCGCTGCTCCTGCTCGTGACCGTCGCGGTCGAAGTAGGTGACGCCGGTCACCAGCTCGTCGCGGCCCAGGTTGATTCGCCCCACCATGCAGTGATCGCGAATCTCCGCGCCGTGCCGCAGGCCGTCCGGCACATGACTGACCAGCGTGCTCTGTTTCGCGCCAACCTTGCAGCCCTGAATACAGAAGCCGCGATAGATGCAGTGCGGCCGGTCCGCGTGCGAGCCGGCGTTGATCGCCACCGGGCCGCCAGCGCACACACGGATACCAAGCCTGGTACAGCCCTTCACCAGCACGCCGCCGACCGCGCCGAGCGGGTGCGGGCCATAGGTGTAGCCGTGTGGGTCGCCCCACGGGAAGTAAGCCGGACCGGAGACGGGTATCTCTTTTTCCAGCAGTTCGTAATAGGGTTTCAGCTCCTGGTACCTGATCGGCCAGTCGGCGCCCAGGCCATCGAGCGTGCGAACCTGGAAGTCCGAGGGGTGGAAGCGCGGCGCGAACCCGGCCCAATGCACCGAGCCGCCGCCAACACCCTTGCCGCTGTTGTTCGCCCCCAGCGTCAGCGGGTTCGCCCCACCCGTAATCCGCAGGTCATTCCAGTACAGATTATGTGAACCTGCCTCGTCGCTGACCCAATCGCGCTCGGTGTTCCAGAATGGCCCAGCCTCGAAGCCAACGACGCGAAACCCTGCCCGCGCCAGCCGTTGCAGCAGCACGCCGCCCGCCGAGCCGACGCCGACAAGAACAACATCAACCTCCTC
>DASUBC010000646.1:0-3638 GCA_035763465.1 Thermomicrobiales bacterium | reverse complement strand
CCGGTTCAGGGCGTTTTGCTGGCGTTGCGTCTGGCGGTTCAGCGTCTCCGGCAGCGCGGGCAAGTCCACGCGGCTGATCCACATGTCGCTCTCCTGGCCGCGCTCGAACTGCCAGCTGCTGAAACTGCTGTTATGGCCCTCACCGCCGAGGTAGAAATAGTGATAGTGGTCGGTGATCAGGTGGGAAAAGGCCGGCCGCTCGCCCTGGCGCAGCAGGTGCGGCAGCACATCGTCGAACGGCTCCAGCGGCCCCCAGCCCCGTTCGAGGAAGTTGTGGCGGCCGGTCATAAACTCGCGCCGTGCGGGCATACAGGGCAGCGAGCCGACCCAGTGGTTATCGCAGACCACAGAACGCTCGGCCAGCCGCGCGATATTCGGCGTCTGTACCCAGTCGTTGCCATAGGGCTGGAGAAAATCCCGCCGCAGCGTATCGAGAATGACGAACAGGGTTTTCATGGGTTGTGCTCCTTTCGTCGCGTTGCAGGAGGGTCGAAAGTCCAAGGTTGAAGGTCGAAAGTCTCTGCTAGTCAGCGCAAAGATTTGTCCGAGAACGCAGATTGGTGGCAAGCCACTGCCTCATCAGGAGAGACCCTCGACTTTCGACCTTCGACCCTTAGCAGAAGTATTTTTGCGCCACCTCGCGCAAGAAGTTGCCGGCCATCAGTGCGTAGCCCTCGGCGTCGGGGTGCAGGTCGTCGGGGAGGCGATGGGCCTGGTCCGCGCCGAGGATGGTCAGGCCGTCCACGTAGTACACATGCTGGTCGCCGGCGGCTTGCAGCGCCGCGACGGCGGCGGCGACTTCTTCGCGCATCGCCTGGAGGGTGAAGCCGGCGGCGTTGGGCGTGGTCTCGCGCGGTGGGGAAAAGATAGGTGATTGGACGACCAGCGGCGTTTCAGGATGGCCCTCGCGAATCGTCTGCACGAAGCCGATGATGGCCGGACCAAACGAGCGGGCGTTGAAACTGCCCGAGCCGTAGATGTTGATGCCAACGCACAGGGAGAGGTAATCGGCAGGCCGATCGCGGATGAGTTTGGCGATCAGCGGGTCGAGATGACACTGGCCACCGTAGCCAAGACAGGTCAGGTCGTAGCCGCGCGTGCGCGCGACGATGGCGGGCCAGGTGCGCGCGGGCGACGCGGCGGCGCGGCACTGTGTGATCGAACTGCCGTAGGTGAGCCAGCGTGGCTGCTGCTCAGTGGCAGGCGCGAGCGTCGCGCCCGCGTTCAGCGCGAGGGAGCGCAGGCGAAACGCGCCGAACTGCGGCAGCCAGAGTTCGATCAATTTGTCGCCCGCCGGCAGCCCGGTGAAGTCAAAGCGCTCCTGGCCGGCGATGTCGAACGAGCAGAGCAGCACGCCGTCGCAGCACAAGTCGAGCGGCGCCAGCTCCACCTGTGGCACGATCGTACCGGCCAGCGCCGTCGCGTCACTACGGAACGCGAGCCGGACGCCCGCCGGCATCGCCGCGCGCTCGCGCAACAGATCGGGCGGGAAGAGTCCAAGCCGGTCATGTGGCAGCCGCCAGGGCTGCACCCATTCGGCGGTGCGCTGGAGCGAGATCGCGCCCGGCCAGGCCAGGCGCGGGTCATCGAGCCGGAGAGTTTGCCAGTCTGCTGCCATTCCCCTATCCATTGACGAAGAACAATCGGCCATAGCAATGCGCTGCCGCGCATTCTACCCAATTGCCACCGCCACGTCCCCGTGCTATGCTCCGCGCGGTTCGGTGACAAGCGTTGCAGATGAATCGCGAGAGGGAGGATTATGCAAGCCACGGATGTCCTTGCTCGCTGGCGGCAGCCGGACCGCTGGCGCAAACCGGGGCGCGTCGCGCTGGCGAACGCCGCATCGGTTGACCCCGAGGAACCGCTGAATGCCACGCTGCTCGCGGCGGGCGCCGATGTCGTGGCCGCGCCGCTGCGCGAGCAGGATGGCAGCGTCAACGCCACGATCGCGGGTAGCGATGTCGTCATCACCGGCGGCGCACGGTTGCAAGACGAGTTCTTCGCGGCGCTCAACGACACACGCCTGATCGTGCGTCCCTACGTCGGGTATGACGATATTGACGTTGACGCGGCGACCGCGCACGGCATTCTCGTCGCCAATATTCCCGACGCCATCGCCGAGGATGTGGCGAACCAGGCGCTGGCGCTGATTCTCTCGGCCAACCGCGAGGTCGTGCGGCTCGATCACTTCGTGCGTACCGGCGACTGGGCGCGCCTGCGCCAGCGCACGCCAGACGGAATGATCATTCACCGGCCCTCGGTGCTGACGCTGGGCCTGGTCGGTTTCGGCAATATCGGGCAGGCGACGGCGCGGCGGGCCAGAGCCTTTGGCTACCGCCTTATCGCGCACGATCCGTATATTGCCGCCAGCGTCGCCGAGGAGCAAGGCGTCACGCTGGTGGGCTTCGACGACTTGCTGCGCGAAGCGGACGTCGTCTCGGTGCATACCTTCCTCAACGACCAGACGCGGCACCTGATTAACGCCGAGAAACTGGCGCTGATGAAGCCGACCGCCTGGATCATCAACACGGCGCGCGGCCCGATCATTGACGAAGAGGCGCTGATCGCGGCGCTGAAGAACGGCACGATCGCCGGCGCGGGCCTGGATGTCATGGAAGTCGAACCACTCGACCCGGCCAGCCCACTCATCCAGCTGGACAATGTGATTCTCAGCCCGCATGTCGCCGGCTACACGGAGGAAGGTTCGCGGCTGATGCGGACGCGCGCGGCGGAGATCGCCTGGCAGGTGGCGTCCGGCGGCCTGCCCCAGCGCCACGTCGTCATCAACAAGGCGCTCTACGATGAACTGGCGGCGCTGCCCGAACTGGCGAGCGTGAGCCGGGCCTGACTCCGGCAGCGGCCGTACCACCAGTGAGCAATGGTAGGCAGAAAGGAACCAGCAATGACCGCAACGGCGGCCCCGACGCTCAGTTCAGCGCAACTCAAGGTCAGTGTCGAGGAAGTCAAGGCCCGGCGCGGTCCCGCGCCGTGGGGCGAGCGCATCGTCATCAACGACCGCTACGTCATCACCGTGATCTGCCAGACGCCCGGCCACCAGAACGACTGGCACTATCACCTGGCGGACGAGTGCTGGTACATCTACGAGGGCGAACTCTCCTGGACGATCGAGGGGCAGGACGAGCCGATTCACGTCCAGGCCGGCGACTGGATTCTCGCGCCGGCGAACGCTTTCCATTACATCCAGGTGCATGGCGACAAGCCGTCCATCCGCATCGCCGTCACCTACGCCGGCGAGTACCACCGCCACGACCGCGCGAACAAGCCCCCCGCACCGGCCGGCGCGCGACTGGAATGAGAAACGAGTGAACCGCCAGGACGCCAAGAGTACGCCAAGGTCGCCAAGATAGAGAGAATCAAGAACTCTCTTGGCGTGCTTGGCGTCTCCTTGGCGCCTTGGCGGTTCAACGTGCTCACCGCGCTCAAATCTCCCGCAGGGTGGTCACCTGGCGGTCGGCGCAGAGCGGGACGAAGATCGTGCGGAACGCCTGATGCACGGGATGGTCGAGATAGAGACGTAAGGCCGCCTCATCGGCGAACTCCATCGTCAGCGCGTACTCGAAGCGCGGCGGCTGCACGACCTCGAAGGACCGGCTCACCGCCGCGTTCTGCATACCGGG
>DASUBC010000645.1:0-5228 GCA_035763465.1 Thermomicrobiales bacterium | reverse complement strand
TCCCAGCCGAACTCGGTCAGCCAGATTTGCTTGCCACTCTCGCCGTTCTGTTCCATGATGGCGCGCTGATCCTCGACACGGCGGAAGTAGAAGTCCGGACCACCATTCCAGCAGGTGCCTTCCTGCGCGCCGAAGCGCTGGATCGCCGTCGGCGAGCAGTGCCCTGGACCGGGGTTGTCGGGATACTTCCAGTCCGGCAGGTTGGCGGCGCTACCGGGGTGCGCGGCCAGCACATCGTAGTACTGCTTGCCTTCGCCGTTGTTGTAGGCGTAGAACTGCTGGAGATAGATTGTGTCGTCAATGGCGACCGACGGATCTTTGAAGCCGGTCGGCGTCAGGCCGCCAAAGAGCACGGCCGCGCTTGGGTCGTTCTTCTTGACGCCGAGGTAGCCGTTCTTCAGCGTCGCGACGTAGGGCGCGACGTCAACGTGCCCGCCGACCTCGCCGGCCAGATTCTGCTCGTTCCAGATTTCATACGCGTTGACCTTGCCGGCATAGCGGCCAGAGACGACGCGCATCGTGTTATAGAACGCGTCCAGGTCTTCCGGCAACGAACCAGCATGGCCCTGGGACACGGCGATCGGGTCGGCCCAGTCGGGCGACTTGACGACGCTGAGCAGGATTTTCAGGCCGGCGTCGTGCGCGGCGTTGACCTGGATATCCAGCGGCCCCCAGTTGTACTGGCCCTTGCTCGGCTCGAAGTCGCGCCAGATCAGCTGAAAGCGAATCCAGTTGAAGCCCGCGCCGGTAATCATGCCGGTCGTCTGGCTGTTGAACCCGGCGCCATCTGGATTGCCCTGGAGGAACGCGTTGAAGCCGTAGGACAGATGCGGCGCCGGCCAGTTCCGGCCTGCCCCGCCGGGAATGTCGCTGCCGGTTGGCGGGCTGGTCTCGGGCGCGCGAACGCTGTCCGGAATACCCACCTTCGCGGCGTATTCATTGCCCAGCAGGCCCAGCAGCACCTTGTACTTCGGATCGGTCGCTTCCGGGTGAGACTCCATCCGCTCGCGCTCGAAGTACTGCACCTTGTAGGTGTTGCCGTCAGCCGCGTTCTTCTCCTGGAACGCCTCGGACTTCGGGAAGCCGAAGTTCTGCAACCCACCATACTGGTTCCAGAACGACAGGAAGTCCGGGTCAATGTTGTGCTGCGTCTGCGGCGAGTAGGCGCCGCCCGGCGCCTGCGCGTCCGGGACCGGTTGGAACGGCTGCTCGCCCTCGCGCCCCTGAATGGCGACATTGCCGAGCAGCGTCAGCAGCACATCGTACGGGTAGTTGTTCTCCGGGTGATACTCGAACCGCGCCCGCTCGAAGTATTGCGTCAGATACAGGTTCCCGTCGGTGGACTTCTCCATGTAGGTCTTCGTAATCGGCAAGCCGAAGACGTAGAGTCCCCCGTGATCGTACCAGTACTGGCGGAACCGGCCGCTCAGATAGTGCCCTGTGTCGGGAAAGAAATAGGGATCCATCGGTGTCGTGCTCGGCGGCGGCGTATCAGCTTTCGCGGTCGCCGGCGCGCCGAACGCGAACAACGGCGTCAGCACCGTAGCCACCACAAGCGCGGCCACGATAACCTTGCCGAACTTCCCAGGCTTACTCAATTGCTCTCTCCTTCGCCTCTGTCTCCACGCCGCGCGGCGCCGGTCGCCGGCAGCCACGCGCGTGCCCCTGTCCGGCTTCGCTATGCAGGCAAAGCCCTGGTAGCGCTGTTCTGCTGGCGCCCTCCTTTCCTCACGGCACACTTCAACCAGACCATGCAGCGATTTGAGACAGCACGATGATAGCGGCGAAACGCTTGCGGGTAGAACGGACAGCCGCCGATCTGGTTGCGGTCGCCACCTGCCGGCCAGCCCCCAACGCCGGCCGGCGCCGACGAGGGACTAGGATACAAAACGCATCCGCACCCGGCCAAATCGGACCTCGGCGTCCGGCGGCAGCGGCGTCGGGCGGTCAACGCGCGTGCCATTGACAAACGTGCCATTGGTGCTGCCAAGATCGGCAATCCACCACCGGCCTTCGTGCAGGGTCAGCCGCGCGTGCTCGCCCGACATGTAGGTATCATTGAGCATGACATCGCTGTTCGGTCGCCGCCCCACTACCGCGCCAGGACGCAGCGCGAACGCCGTCCCCGGCGGCAGCCCCGACTCGGGCGCTTCCTCGACGATCAGTCGCGCCAGCGCGCGTGGCGCTTCGGGCGCGCTGGCCGCCCGGCCCCCCGCCGTCGCGATGGAGACGGCGCGCAACTCGCGCGCGATGGTGCGGACAATCTGAAAGAGGAAGAAGTAGAGCAAGAAGACAAAGAGCACGCGCAAGAGCAAGATGAACCAATCGAACGGCAACTGCCCCATCAGCACATCCTATTCGTCATTGGTTCACCTGGTAGGGTAGGAACTGCAAGTGCAGGCTGCCAACGTCAACCCGGTCGCCGTCACGCAGCGCGGCGCGTTCGACCGGCTGCCCATTGACTTTCGTGCCGTTAGTGCTGCCGAGATCAACGACCTGCCAGGCGCCGCCGGCGTACTCGATGCGCGCGTGATGGCGCGATACATCGGTGGATTCCAGCACCAGGTCGTTGTCCAGCCCCCGGCCGATCGTCGTGACCGCCGCGCGAAGGGTGAAGACCTGATTCTTGCCCGGACCATTCAGCAGCCGCAACGTATGCGGCGCGAGGCCGCCGGTCGTCTCCTGAATGACGCGGTAGACCTCTGTGCGCTGGAGGCGCGCCCCCACCGGCGGTGGAGTATTGGCCGCGGTCGTGTGCGCCTCGACGCGAATCGTGCGCCTGGGCACGGTATCGTTGGCGACAATTTGTACCTGAACGCGCCCCAGCGTGCGGTAGCCTCGCTCGGCGATCTCTTCTGCCAGCCAGCCTTCCATCTGGCGGCTCAACGGCAGCACGAAATCAGCGAAAGCGACCATATCGAGCGGATGCATCTCAGCGTGATAACTATTGGGCACCAGCGTAGACCCGACCGAGACGACGCGCCCATCTTCCATTGCCCGCTCAAGCTTGTGGCCGATCTCAGCCGGCTGGATTGGGCTGCGGAAGAACCGCATAATCGTGCCTTCGACGATACGCTCGAAGAATTGCTCGAAGCGATCGAGTCCGCTCACGCTCACCACCCTGCCATCGCTCCGTCGTCGCCAGCCCACGCCGCCAGCCTAGCAGCTAGTATAGTGGAGCCTGATCGAGCCAGGCAATGAAATGCAGGTGGGCGACAATCGCCGCGCCGCGCCACCGCCCATCTGCCCTTGCTTCGGCGAAATTCGCCATTACCAGCATCCTGGGTCAGCACCCGCCCGGCCAGCGCACAATGACTGCCTGCCTCTACTGGACACAGACCAGTCGCAAACCCGATACTGATAGACGTAGCCGCGCCACCATCGCGCGGCAGGTGAGGAGGAGGGCGACTGCATCGTGGACGCACATGTCGGATACCGGCTGCCGCCGGCGCTGCGCGGCCGGTTGCGCGCGGGGCAGTGGCTCCGCACCGCGCACCGGGGTCTGCCATACGTTGCGCCGGGCAATACCGCCAGCGCAATTGCCGCCGCCGCCGACCTCGGCGTGGATGTGATCGAGATTGATCTGCACGCCACCGCCGATGGCCGGCTCGTCCTCTGGCACGACGAGGAAATCCCGGCGCCGGGCCAGGCAGTGACCATCGCGACCGCAACCCTGCACAAACTCCGGCAACTCGATCTCGGTCAGGGTGAGCGCATCATCGAGCTGGCCGACGCGATGGCGATCGCGCGCGACCGCGCCGCGCTGATGATCGATCTGAAAGCCAATGGGCTGGCCCGGCCGATTGCCGAAACAGCGCGACGACTAGACTTCGCGCCGCTCATCGTCTGCGGTCATTTCTGGGGCAGTATGCGCTGGCTGCGCCGCCATGTGCCAGAGATCGGTATCTCCTTCACCCTCGACCGCCCCTGGCGGCGGCGGATCGGCCAGGCACTGATTGACCGCAGCGCCGATGCCGTCACGGTCAATCGGCGCATGATTGACCGGGCGCTGATCAGCCACTACCACAATCGCGGCATCGCGGTGCTCGCCTGGACGGTAGACGACCCGGCGGAGATGCAGCGCCTGCTCGACCTCGGCGTTGACGGCCTGACCAGTAACCGTCCAGACCTCTTCCCCACCCTTGCCACGCCGCGCGCCCAGTTGATCGATCCTGATCTGGTCAGGCTCGGTGCCCCAGCGCTTGATTGATATTGCGAGTGGCGGGTTACAGGTTCGCTAGTTGCAAGTTTCTCAGATAGCCACAGACGCTGGTCCGCAAGAACCTGTAACCTGTCACTTGTAACCTGCAACAATCCGAGGAGGCCACATGACCGGTTCCGTCGCTCCGACAACTGACCCCGCTCATGATATTTACGGCTACGCGCGCCGGCCGCTCGACACCTTTTTCGCGCCGCGCACCGTAGCCGTCATCGGCGCCACCGAAACGGCGGGTAGTGTTGGACGCACGATTGTGTGGAATCTGATCAGCAGCCCCTTTGGCGGAGTCGTCTTTCCCGTCAACCTCCACCGGACACATGTGCTCGGCATCAAAGCGTACCCGAATATCGGCGCGGTGCCTGAGCCGGTGGATCTGGCCGTCATCGTCACGCCCGCGGCTACCGTGCCGGGTATCGTGCGCGAGTGCGTCGCCGCCAGCGTGAAGAGCGCGATCATCATCTCGGCCGGTTTCAAAGAGGTCGGCCCGGCTGGCGAGGCGCTGGAAGAGCAGGTGCTGACCGAAGCCCAGCGCGGGCGGATGCGCCTGATTGGGCCTAATTGCCTCGGCGTCATGAATCCGCTCACCGGCCTCAACGCCACCTTCGCCAGCACGATCGCGCGGCCAGGCAACGTCGCCTTCGTCAGCCAGAGTGGCGCGCTCTGCACTGCCATCCTCGACTGGAGTCTGCGCGAGAATGTCGGCTTCAGCGCCTTCATTTCGATCGGGGCGATGCTCGACGTCGGCTGGGGCGACATCATCACCCACCTCGGCGCCGATACGCGAACGCAAAGCATCATCATTTACATGGAGACGATCGGCGACGCCCACGCCTTTCTCTCCGCCGCGCGCGAGGTCGCGCTCTCCAAACCGATCATCGTCATCAAGCCAGGGCGTTCGGCCGAGGCCGCGCGGGCCGCCGCCTCGCACACCGGCGCGCTGGCCGGCAGCGACGCCGTGCTGGAAGCCGCCTTCCGGCGCGCGGGCGTCCTGCGCGTCAACACCATTGCC
>DASUBC010000644.1:0-6067 GCA_035763465.1 Thermomicrobiales bacterium | reverse complement strand
GCGCCCGTAGTCCGGTATCGTCCAGCGGGTGCAGGTCCAGCCGCTGTGCGTGGGACTCGCGCACCAGCAGGGGCAACAGTTGGTAGAGCAGGTGCCGGCGGGTGAGTTCGTCGCTGCGGTAGGTGACGAGCAGCAGCAGGGACAGGCGGGCGAGGTCGCGCGCCAGCACGCGGAGCAGGTCGAGCGAGGCGGGGTCGGCCCAGTGCAGGTCATCCAGCAGCAGCACGAGCGGCTGCCGCGCCGCCAGCGCCGCGAGATACGCCTGCCCGCGCGCGATGATGGCCTCCTGGCTCGCCAGCGTCTCCCCGGCCGGGTCGGGTGGCAGCACTGCCGTGGGCAGGACCGGCAGGTCGGCATCGTGTGGGGGGCGGGCGAGCGCCTCGGCCCACGGGCCGTAGGGCGGGGTCTCCGACAGGTCGTAGCAGCGCCCGACCAGCACCCGCGCGCCCTGGCCCGTCGCCTCGGCCAGCAGCGCCTCGGCCAACGCGGTCTTGCCGATGCCGGCCTCGCCGCTGAGGAGCACTAGCGTTCCCCGCCCAGCCAGCGCCGCCGCCAGCCGGTCGCGCAGCAACGCCAGTTCGCGGTCGCGCCCGACCAGCGCGGCGGCAGCGTCCGGGACCGGCTTGGCGCCAGGAGAGCCAGGCATGGCGTACCTCGCCAGCACGCGATCAGCACGCGGCGCACAGCAGCACAACGGTGTGGGCGATCAGCATAGAGCAGCGGTGGGGCGGTGTCAATGGCGGCGCGGGCAGCCCTCACCCCCTGCCCCCTCTCCCGTGCGCGGGCGAGGGGGAACTCTCTATGAGCTGAATAGTGTTCCCCCTCGCCTGCAAGGCGGGAGAGGGGGCCAGGGGGTGAGGGCGGTCAAAAAGGGACGGCGCCCCAGGCGCCGCCCCCGCGTCTCTCCGCTTGGTTCGCCGCGCTAGGCCGTCTGCTCGTACTCCAGCACCTGGTCGTTGACGGTCATCAGCAGCGGCCGGGTGTGGTTGCGGATGACCTCGGCGTTGACGACGCACTTCCGCACGCTCTCCAGCGAGGGGATGTCGTACATCACGTCGAGCAGGATTTCTTCGATGGCGGTGCGGAGGCCACGCGCGCCAGTCTGCCGCTGAATCGCCAGTTCGGCGGCGGCTTCCAGGGCGTCGGGCGTGAATTGCAGTTCGACATCGTCGAGTTTGAAGAACTTCTGGTACTGCCGCACCACCGCGTTCTTTGGCTCGGTCAGGATGCGTAAGAGGTCGGACCGCTTCAACTCGTCCAGCGCCACATGCACCTGCAAGCGGCCGATGAATTCGGGTATCAGGCCGAACTTGAGGAGGTCGTCGTGGTCTACGTAGTGCAGCAGGTTCTCGGTCGGCGCCTCGCGGACGTCCTCCGCCTGGCTGGCGAAGCCGAGGCGCGAGCGCCGCCCGACGCGCTTCTCGACAATCTTGTCCAGTCCCTCGAACGCGCCGCCGACGATGAAGAGGATGTTGCGCGTGTCAATCTGGATGTATTCCTGGTGGGGGTGCTTGCGCCCGCTCTGTGGCGGGACGTTGGCGACGGTGCCCTCGATAATCTTCAGGAGCGCCTGCTGCACGCCCTCGCCCGAGACATCGCGGGTGATGGAGGGGTTGTCGCTCTTGCGCGCGATTTTATCAATCTCGTCAATGTAGATGATGCCGGTCTCGGCGCGGGCGACGTCACCGGCGGCCTGGATGAGCCGCAGCAGGATGTTCTCCACGTCCTCGCCGACGTAGCCCGCCTCGGTCAGCGCGGTAGCGTCGGCGATGGAGAAGGGAACATCCAGCAGTTTCGCCAGCGTCTGCGCCAGCAGGGTTTTGCCGGAACCGGTCGGCCCCAGCAGCAAGATGTTGCTCTTCTGAAGTTCGACCTCGTCGTCTTCGGCGCTGGCGGCGATGCGCTTGTAGTGGTTGTAGACGGCGACCGAGAGAATCTTCTTGGCGCGTTCCTGGCCGATGACGTACTGGTTGAGTTGCTCGTACAGTTTCTTCGGCGTGGGCATCCGGCTGAAGTTATGCTCCGGCCGCGTGGGTGGCGTCTCCTCCTCGTCAATGATTTCCCGGCACAGTTCGACACACTCGTCGCAGATATAGACCGAGCCAGGGCCGGCGATCAGCCGCCGGACTTCCTCCTGACCCTTGCCGCAGAACGAGCAGCGATACTGAACCCGCCCGCCACGCGTGCTTGACATTCCCCCCTCCGGTATACCGCACAGTCTCCAAGCGGCCCGCGCCGGCGCGAGCCGCGCCGCCGTTACCGCCCCGCGCCGACCAGCGCGGGCACCTGCACGACTTCGTCAATGATGCCGTATTCTTTGGCCTCTTCCGAGGTCATGTAGTAGTCGCGCTCGGTGTCCTTCTTGACCTTCTCGAAGGACTGGTTGGTGTGGTCGGCGATGATTTGAATCATCTGGTTGGTCAGCCGCAGTGTCTCGCGCGCGAAGACTTCGACATCGGGCATCGCGCTGCGCGGCAGGCCGACCGACCCCTGATGAATGAGGATGCGCGAGTGCGGCAGCGCGAAGCGTTTGCCCGGCGTGCCGGCCATCAGGATGGTCGAGGCCATCGAGGCGGCCAGGCCGACGCAGTAGGTCTGGATGTCCGGCTTGATGAAGCGCATCGTGTCGTAGATGGCCATGCCGGAGTAGACCTCGCCACCGGGGCTGTTGATGTAGATGGAGATGTCCTTGTCGGGGTCTTCGCTGGCGAGGAAGAGGAGTTGGGCGACGATGACGTTGGCGACCTGGTCGTCAATGCCGGTGCCGAGGAAGATGATGCGGTCCCGCAGGAGCCGCGAGTAGATATCGTAGGTCCGCTCACCGCGGCCGGTTTGCTCCACCACGTACGGCACCACTGCCTGGGGCCGGGGGAGATATAGGTCGGACATGGTCGTTATCCTTTCGGCGCGCTTCGTTTAGGCACTGCGTCAATTGTACCGCGTCTATGGTTGCAGGTTACAGGTTGGCAGGTTGCAGGTTTTTTATGGCTAGCGACCAGACTTTCAGCAGACCGCTATGTCTACCACAACTTGCAACCTGGAACCTGCCAACCTGTAACTTACTTCTCCGTCCCCGGCGTCTCCGATTCGGCCACCGCTTCGCCTTCGGCGATGGTGATGGACTTGTCGTCCGGCAGGCCGGCGTCCGCGCTCGCGGCCGGCGCTGCCTCACTCTCGGTCGCGGCGCTGGCTGTGGGCGCTTCCTCCGTGACGGCAGCCGCTGGCTCCTCGGTGCTGGCCGCTGCCTCAGTCTGCGCCGCGTCCTCGGCTGGTTCAGCCGCCGCCGCCGGTTCGTCGGCCGGCTCGTAGGCGCCCCGGCCCTCGGTCGCGATGGCGATGACGCGGTCGAGCAGGCTGCGCTCGAAGAGTTCGTTCTCCAGCATCCCGCGAATGTAACTGCCGGAGTAAATCTGGCGCATCTGGTCGGGGTTTTCCATCCCCGCGACCAGCCGCTCGATTTCGGCGTCAATATCCTGCGGCGTGACCGAGACGCCCTCGCGCGTGGCGATTTCGCGCAGCACGAGCGAGTTGCGGAGGCGGCGCGCCGCTTCGGGACGCAGTTCGTCGCGCAATTCCTCCAGCGACTTGTCTTCCAGGCGCAGGTGGGTCTCCAGCGTCTGGCCGTGGTCCTGCGACAGGTGGTTTCGCAGTTCCTCCACCTGGCTGTCCACCTGCTTGTCAATCATCACGGCGGGGATGGCGAAGTCGGTCGCCTCGCCGATTTGCTTCACCAGGTCGGCGCCGATTTCGCTGCGCGCCTGCTGGCGCTCGGCGCGCAACAGGTCATTGCGAAGGTCATCGCGCAGCGCCGCCAGTGTCGCCTGCTTGCCGCCGCTGGCCGTGCCGGCAAAGTCGTCGTCGAGCGGCAGCAAGTGCTGCTCCTCAATCTTCTTGAGGTTGAGGCCGTAATTGAAGGACTTGCCGCGCATGTTCGCGTCGGCCGCCTCGTCGTCCTCGCCGAAGGAGAGTTCAGCCGTCTTCTCGTCGCCGACGCTCATGCCGATGATGGCGTCGTGGAGCGCGGGGAAAAGATTGTCCTGCCCCAGCACGAAGACGCTGTCGGTAAGCGGCTCGCGGAACGGCTCGTCGCTGCCGACTTCGTGCACGGTGACGTCGAGCGTGACGCGGTCGCCTTCCTGGGCGGGACGCGGCTCGGCCGGCTCCTCCCACGGGCTGTGCTGCTTGTGCAGCCGGTCGAGCGCCTCGTCCACCTGCTCGTCGCTGATGGCAACGTGGCGCGGCTCGACGCGCACGCTGGTGTAGTCGCCGGGGTCAATCGTCGGATAGACCTCGACCGTAATCTTGAAGCCGAGCGGCTCGGCCTGGTAGATGTCCACGCTCGGCTCACCGACCGGCGTGAGGTTCTCCTGTTCGACCGCCTGCTGGTAGAGGGGATCGAGCAAATCGCGGTCGGCCTGCTCGATGAGCACGTCGCGGCCCATCATCTTTTCGAGGATATGGCGCGGCACCTTGCCCGGCCGGAAGCCCGGCATCCGCACCTGGTTGACCACCTTGCGGTACGCGCGGTCGAGGGCCTTGTTGAACTCCTGCTCGTCGGTCGTAATATCGAGCACGACCTGGCTGTCGGGGAGCCGTTCTACAGCGACGTTCACGAAACTCTTCACCTCATCGTCCCGCCCCGGTGGCCGGGAGCCTCGCTGCCCCGGCGCCGCGCCACGGCCTTTGCGCGAACCGGAACGCCAATACTGCCAGCCGTCACTCTGGATCAGTATAGCATAGGCGCAGGAAAGACCGCTGTTACGCCTGGCGCGGGCCAGCCCACTCCCTCGCCCCCGCGCGGCGTCACCGCCACGCGCTCGCGCTTCTGGCAGTGTACGCCGCGAACGTTCGCGGTGTCAAGGCGAGTAGGGAGTCGGGACCACACACCGGAGGCGCGGGGGGCGGATGGGCGCGGCGCCAGTGAGAGGTGGCCCCGGATTAAAATCCGGGCTAGGGGCTGCGGCCACGAAGTCCCCGTGCGCGGGGACTGGGTTCATTGCGATACCAGGGCTGGTTGGTTGGCGTACAGGTTGACCGGCTCCAGTCCCCGGAGGGGACTTCGTGGCGTGTGAGCGCCCCTAGCGCCGAATTCATTCGGCGGCTGCTCGTAACAGCACTACGCTCGTCCGCCAGGCCGATGTTCCACCGGTCACGTAGCACCACCTACTCGCCCCGCGCGCTGGTCGGCGGCGTCAATTTCCTTGCCGAGGAAGTAGTTCAACAGGGTGCGGAGGATGACAATCGCGGCCAGCAGGCCGATGTCGCGCAGCGTCGGGTTGAGCGCCGTGCCGAGGATGTCGGCGGCGAGCTGGAACTCCAGCGCCAGCGCGAGCGAGCGGCCGAGGGTGAGGCGGATGCTCTCCTTCGGTACGTCGCCCTGGCGGCTGATGAGGTCGAAGAGGTAGGTAGCGAGGGCGCGCACGAGCGCGACGCCGATGACCAGCCCGCCGGCCAGGTTCGCCAGGATGATGAACGCGCGCAGCGTCAGGGTGAGCAGGTCTCCGTCGAGCCAGTCCAGCGCGGCGCTGACGGGGCCGCTGCCACCGGCCAGGACGAGCAGCACGAGCGGCATCATGACGGCGCCCCGCCTGCGCGCCGCGCCAGGCCGCGCACCATCCAGGTCGCCGCCAGTTCGAGCACCACCAGCGCGACGAGCATGGCGAGCGCGACGAGAAAGAGGCCGGCGGCGTGGTGCTGCTGCGGATAGAAGGCGAAGCCGAGCGCGGTGGCAATGGCGGGTGGATGGACAACATTCAAGAGCACCAGCACGGCGATGGTGGCGCACATGGCGGCGGCGCCCGCGCCGTAGCCGGGACCAATGAGCAGCGCCGCCGCCGTGCCCAGGCCCACGCCGCACAGGTGCGCCCCGGCCATCACGCGGATGCCGTTCATCGGGTGGGTGGGGTCACGGTAGATCAGGAAGGCGCTGGACGCGAGCGAGGCGAAGAGGATGCGTTCGTGGCGCAGCGCCTCCACCAGCCCTAGCGCCCCCAGCACGGTCAGCGTGGCGGGTAGCGCCAGCAGAAATTCGCCCACCACGCCGCCGCGCCGTTCTGGTCGTCCACCC
>DASUBC010000643.1:0-6806 GCA_035763465.1 Thermomicrobiales bacterium | reverse complement strand
GGCGATAGGGGATAGGGGATAGTCTCTCGTCGGCGTCGTGCTGGACGATTGGCATTGCCTTATAGCGAATCACTATCGCCTATCCCCTTCCCAACAGGGACCATGACGGCGAACGCGATCGAAACCGAGTGCCTGACGCGCCGCTTCGGGCCGCGCACGGCGGTGGATGGGCTGACGCTCGCCATTCCGGCGGGGACCGTCTTCGGTTTTCTCGGCCCCAACGGCGCGGGGAAGACGACGACCGTGCGCCTGCTCGCCGGGTTGATCGCGCCGTCGAGCGGCGGCGCGCGGGTCGCGGGCTACCGCCTGGGTGAGCGGGACGCGGCGCTGCGGCGGGCAGTCGGCATCCTCACCGAGACGCCGGGTCTCTACGACCGGCTCGATCCCTGGCACAACCTGCGCTTTTTCGGGCGGCTCTATGGCCTGGACGATCGCCGGGTGGCGGCGCAGATCGAACGCTACCTGACTATCTTCGGTCTCTGGGAACGCCGCCATGAACCGATCGGCGGCTTCTCCAAGGGGATGCGGCAGAAGGTAGCAATCGCGCGGGCGCTGTTGCACGAACCGGCGGTCGTCTTTCTCGACGAGCCGACCGCCGCCCTCGATCCCGAAGCCGCGCGCACGGTGCGCGACGTCGTGAAAGACCTGCGCGCGGCCGGGCGCACGATCTTTCTGACCACCCATAATCTGAACGAAGCCGAAGAACTTTGCGACCTGATCGGGGTCTTTCGGAGCCGCTTGCTCCGGCTCGATACGCCCGCCGGCCTCCGGGCCAGCCTGTTCGGGCGCGGCACGATCGTCCGCTTCACCGGCCCAGCCGCAGCGTGGGCCGCAGCGGCACAGGAAGCGCCGGGGGTGCGCGCGGTGACAGCCAACGACGGCGCGCTCACGGTCATGCTCGACGATCCGGAGGCGCATAACCCCGGTTTGATCCGGGCGCTGGTCGCCGCTGGCGCGCCGGTGCGCTATGTCGAACCGGCGACTGGTTCGCTGGAAGACGCCTATCTGGCGTTAGTCGAAGGCGGGTAGCAGGCAGCAGGATGAATGCAGTCGCGGTGATCCTCGCCAAAGAGTGGCTCGATCTGCGGAAGGACCGGCTGATCGTGCTGGGGACGCTGGCGCCGTCGCTCCTGCTGACGGCGCTGCCGCTGATCGGCGCCTGGGCTGCTGGCCGGATGGGCACGGACGCGCCAGGAGTGACGAACACGAATGTGCCGCAGGCCGCGCCGGTCGGCCTCAGTGCGCCCGAGTTCGGGCAGGCGATCATCGGCCAGCAGGCGCTGGTGCTCTTTCTGCTGCTGCCGCTACTGGTGCCGAGCATCATCGCGTCGTACAGCATCGTCGGTGAGAAAACACACCGCACCCTGGAGCCGATTCTCGCAACGCCGGTGCGGAGCTGGGAACTGCTACTGGGCAAGGCGCTGGCCGCGTTCATTCCGGCGCTGGCGCTGACGTGGACGCTGGCTGCTGTTTACGCCGCCGGCATGGCCGCGCTGGCGGTGTCGCCGCGCGTCTGGCAGCTCGTGATTACCCCGACCTGGCTGATCGTGATCCTGCTCTGCGGCCCGCTGCTGGCGCTGCTGGCGGTCGCGCTCATGGTGGCGATTTCCACGCGCGTCAATGACCCGCGCACGGCGCAGCAACTCAGCGGCTTCCTGGTCATGCCCCTGACGGCGGTGGTCATCGGACAGCTCTCCGGCCGGCTGGTGCTCGGTCCGGCGTTCGCGCTCGGCGCGGCGGCGGCGCTGGCGGTGTTAACGACACTGGCTGGCCTGGTGGCCCTGCGCCTCTTCGCGCGCGAGGTCGTGTTGACCCGCTGGCGCTGAGAAACATCTGCCCGCTTATCGGAGTATGTAATCCTGGTTGGCGCCGCGCGCGGCGAAATGATTTGCTCGTCAAGAGGAATATTGTGCGTGGGTGTAGTGGTTGGATTGGGCTGGCGGCGGTGTTTATGCTCCTGTTCGGCCCCTTCGGCTATGCCGTGGTGATGCTGGAGAAGACCGGTGTGGTCGTGCCGGGGGAGATCACCGGCAAGCGCGAACTCATCAACGTCGGGAGCACCGGCTCCTGGTCGCGCCAGACCCTGCTCGACGTGCGCTACCAGGCGCACGACCGGACCGCGCCGGAACCAGCCAGCCTGGTTGTCACGCCCGCAACGTACGACCGGCTGACGGTGGGCGAGACCGTGCCGGTACGCTACGTGCCGAATCGTATGCTGCGCGACCTCATCATTTTGCCGGTCACGCGGTATGGTGACGAATCGGTCTGGGACTGGTTGCGTTCGGTGATTCCGAGTCTGGTCTTCCGCGCAGTGCTGTTACTGGCCGGGGGCATCGTCCTGTTTGCGATCTGGCGGTTGCTTGCCGGCCGAGTTCCTGGGGTTGGCTGGCTGCTCATTGCCTACATCCTCGGTGCGCTGATCTTTCTCGTCGCGCCCCGGCCGGCCCCGAGCGCGGTAGCGCGTCAGACGACGACGGCGACTGTGCGAGCGATTTACCCGATCGACTACATTGTGCGTGGGCGCAACGGTCGCGGTCGAGACCTCCCGGCATTCAAGCGGTACGACGTGGTCGAGTTGCAGTTCACGCCGCCCGGCTACGCCGGCCCGGTCGTCGCCGTAGACACGGTTGACGAAAACACGCCGTCGAATATGACGGTCGGGAGCGTCGCCACGATTGGCTATGTCGCCGACGATCCACGAAACGTCAGGCTGGCTGGCGCTGGACGAACATATGTCTGGAAGAACTTGCTTGGGCTGGGCGCGTATGGCCTCGGCTACGTCCTCATCGCGCTCATCGCCTTTATCCTCAGCCGGCTGGCGCGCCGGCGTCGGCAAGCGTTCTTTCAGTGATGAGCGCCGGCGTGCCGCGTCAGATAGCGGCGACTTGGGTTTCGGTCAGGCCATAGTCGCCCAGTTTGCGCGAGAATTCCTCGGTGGAGAGGGAGAGCGACTCGGCGGCCTTGACACGGTCGCCGTGATGCTGGTTCAGGGCTTCGCTGAGGATCGCTCGCTCCGTCTCGTTCATAATCGCCATCCACGAGGCGCCCTCGCGCAGCCGCTGGCTAACATCAACCAGGTGGCGCTCCGCCGAGGAGGAGAACTTGATCATATCGTCGGTGATTAAGCCGCCCTGCGCCAGCACAGTCGCGCGCCGGATGGTGTTCTCCAGTTCGCGCACGTTGCCCGGCCAGTTGTGCTCCAGCAATAGTTGCATCGCATCTTCGGTAATACGCGCGGGCGGTGAACCGGGCATATAGCGATGTTTGTTCAGGAAATGCTCGGTCAGCAGAGGGATATCGTCTTTCCGCTCGCGCAGGGGTGGCAGCTGAATGGTAATGACGTTGAGGCGGTAATAGAGGTCTTCTCGGAAGCGCCCTTCTGCGACTTCCTGCACCAGATTCTTGTTCGTCGCGGCGATGACGCGCGTATCTACCTTGACGCTAATCGTACCGCCGACACGCTCGAACTCGTGCTCTTGCAATACGCGCAAGAGCTTCTTCTGAGTTGCGAGCGTCATTTCGCCGACTTCGTCCAGGAAGATCGAGCCTTTGTTGGCCTGCTCAAAGCGGCCTTTGTGCTGGGCAATCGCGCCGGTGAACGAGCCTTTCTCATGGCCGAAGAGTTCACTCTCCAGCAAGGTCTCAGGCAGCGCCGCGCAATTCACCTTGACCAGTGGACCGCGGGCATACATCGAGCTGGTATGGAGCATCTCGGCGACGGATTCTTTGCCGACGCCGGTTTCACCCGTGATCAGGACGTTGACATCGGAGCGCGCGACCCGCCCGATCGTCTTGAAGACATCGAGCATGGCCGGCGTCGAACCGACGATTTGCTCTTTCGGATCCCGCTCGCCCAGCTGCGCTTGGAGCACTTCGACCTTCTGGGCAAGTTCTAATCGGGTGAAGAAGTTGTTGATCGTGACTAGCACATGATCGAGGTCAAAGGGCTTGGCGATATAGTCGTAGGCGCCGAGCTGGATCGCTTCGATCGCCATGTTGGCCGTGCCGTAGGCGGTCATCACGATGATTGGTGGGTTGTCCGGTCCTTCCTGTGCTTCGCGCAAGACGTCTAGACCGCTCATACCAGGCATGCGGACATCCATCAGCACGAGGTCGGCGGTCCGCTCCGCCAGCGCCGCCTGCACCTGCTGACCGTTGGTCGCTTCGCTTACGGCGAATCCTTCGCCCTCTAAGAACTCTTTGAGCAGGGCGCGAATCGCTTCTTCATCATCGGCGATAAGAATGTGGGGCATCGCTGCTCCTTAGTCTCTAGTCTCTCTCGATATTCGACATATAGGCTACGCGCCCGCTGGCGCGTTCTTCTGGCCGATCAAGGCGTCGAATCGAAGCTAGTATAGACAGGCATAGCGCGTTGCGGCAAGCCGGGACGAATTGGACAGACGGGCGGTGGGGCAGTGGGTTCTCCTCAGCGCCGTGCTTATCTGCTGTCGCAGTGCTTATCCAGCGCGCTGCCTGACTGCCCGACTGCTCGACTGCCCGACTCATGGTATAGTCCCGGCACGAGCGATTGCGGACGTAGCGCGAGCAAAGGAAGCGATGCAGCGGCCGAATATCCTGATTCTCTCCACTGATCAATGGCGCTGGGACGCATTGGGGGCGAACGGGAACCGCGACATCCAGACGCCCAATCTCGATGCGCTGGCGACGTCTGGGGTGAACTTCGACCATCATTTCGTGCAAAACCCGGTCTGTATGCCGAGCCGGGTCAGTTTCCTGACCGGCCAGTATCCCTCGACGCTCGGCATTACCCACATGGGCGTGCCAGTGCCGCCCGAGACGGTGACGCTGCCGCGCCTGCTCCACCCTTATGGCTATGTGTCGGCCAATATCGGCAAATTGCACTTTCTGCCGCACGCCAATCGCGATCACCGCGTGCCGCATCCCGATTACGGCTTCGACCAGCTGGAGATCGCCGACGAGCCTGGACCATATGAGGACGCCTACCGCGCCTGGGTGCGCCGCACCGCGCCGGACCAGCTCGACGCCATCAGCGCCGGACTGCCGCCGGCCGCCGCGACGTGGTATCGCACGCTGGGCGTCCGGGATACCATCACGCACCCACCAGAGCGATTCCCCAAGCGCGCCATCCCCTTCCGGGGCTGCGATGGGGTCACGCACAGCGCGTTCGTCGCCGAGCAAACAATGGCCTTCATGCGGCAGCAGGGTGCGCGGCCCTGGCTCTGTATTGCCGGCTTCTACTCACCGCACAGCCCGTGGGTCGTGCCGCAACGCTTCCTCGACCAATATGATCCTGACGCACTGAGCATCCCGACGTTCCCACCCGAACTCGAAGCGCAGCGAGCCGTCTCCGGCCCGTCCGACGACGAGTTGCGCGCGGCGCGGCACGGCTACTACGCGATGATCAGCGAGGTTGACGACCACATCGGCCACATTCTCGCGTGCCTGGACGACCTGGGGCAGACGGAGAACACCATCGTCGTCTTCACCTCGGATCATGGGGATTGGCTGGGCGCGCGGCTGCGCTATGGCAAGGGCTATCCGGGCGATGATAGCGTCAGCCGGGTGCCGCTGATCGTCCGCTGGCCGACGGTGGTCGCGCGGCCCGGCCGCACCGTCAGCGATCTGGTCGAGGCGCTTGACGTGGTGCCAACGCTGCTTGATGGCGCCGGCATCCAGTTGCCGCCGCACTTCCAGGGCCGCTCGCTGCTGCCGGTCTTGCAGGACCGTCTATCAGCAGCACGCCTCTCAGTGCTGATGGAACATATTGGCTGGCGGAACCTGCGGACGGCGGACTATCGTTACATCGTGGAGCGCGGCGGCCAGGAAACGCTCTATGACCTGGCGCGCGATCCGCAGGAATACGACAATCGGGCCGGCGATCCGGCCTACGCGCCAGCGCTGGCGAATATGCGCGGGTTGCTCCTTCAGCATCTGCTCGACGCCGAGCGCCCGCGCCCGCGCGTCTGGCCGTACTGACGGGTCGAAAGTCGGAAGGTCGAAGGTCGCTCGTGAGGAGGCAGTGGCTTCCTACGAATCAGCGTTGACGGCCAGCCAGTAGCATTGAGTAGAGAGACTTTTGACCTTTGACCTTTGACCTTCGACCAAATGTTGGGGGTGCTGTGACTACGGAAGAGATCGTCGTTCGCACCGAGGGTCAGGTGTCGGTCATTCGGATTGGCGCGGGCGAGTTTGACGCGCTGGGCGCGACACTGGCGGCCCAAGCGGGGGCGACGGGCCGAGCGTTTGTCATCAGCGATGAGACGGTCTGGGCGTTGTATGGCGCGCGGCTGCTCGCCACACTGGAGCAGGCCGAGATTCAGGGGCGCGCGACGACCGTGCCGGCCGGTGAAGGGACCAAGTCGCTGGCCCAGGCCGGCGCGCTCTACGACTGGCTGGCCGCCGAGCGCGCCGAGCGCCGCGATCCCGTTATCGCCGTCGGTGGCGGTGTCACCGGCGACCTGGCCGGCTTTGTCGCGGCGACCTACCTGCGCGGCGTGCCGCTGGTGCAGGCGCCGACGACGCTGCTGGCGATGGTGGACAGCGCGGTCGGCGGCAAGACCGGCGTCAACCTGGCGGCGGGGAAGAACCTGGTCGGGGCGTTCTACCAGGCGGGCATTGTCGCCGTTGACCCGGCGCTGCTGGCGACGCTGCCGCCGCGCGAGCTCGCTACCGGCTGGGCCGAAGTGATCAAGTACGCTGGCTTCGACCGGAGCGTGCCCGGCCTGGAACAGCCACCGCTCTGGCCGATCTTGCAAGAACGCGGCGCCGATCTGCGTGCGTTGCGCGATCCAGTCACCACGCAGGTGATCGCCGCCTGCCTGCGG
>DASUBC010000642.1:0-2253 GCA_035763465.1 Thermomicrobiales bacterium | reverse complement strand
GATGGAGTCGGCGCCGCGCGATGTGGATGTGACCCGGTTGCTGCGCGACCTGGGCGACATTCGCGGCGTGAGCGGCGTCCATGACCTGCACGTCTGGTCCATCGCGGGCGGGATGCGCGCCCTCTCGGCCCATATCCAGGTGGTGGATCGTCCACTCAGCGCCTGCGACAAGCTGCGCGAGGCGATTAATGCGCAACTCGCCAACAAATACGCCATCCGTCACACGACACTCCAGTTCGAGTGCCGCAACTGCGACCGCTGCGACGGCGGCACAAACCTCTATTGCCAGCTCGACCCTGGCGAGGCTGGCCATACGCATACTCATACGCACGGACATGGGCATTAGGCAGGCTGCTCCTTCGTTAGGCGACGTCAGTGACGGGCGAAGCGGGTGATTGGCCACGTTCGCGGGAGGTAGGCTACCTTCGCGGCATGAATGCCGCGGCTAACCCCATCTGGGGTAAGCGCCCATTCGCCGTAGCATTCATGCTACGGTGCGGTCATCGCGCCACCCGCTGCTGTTCGGCAGGAAGAGTGAAAGGTCATCATGCCACGGCTAAGCGCGCCCCCGTTTGCCCGTAGTTGCACCGGGCAGACGCACAAGCGCCTTTTAGTACGCGTAACTATGACACGAGGAGCTAAGTAGTGGCAAGCGAGCGAATCTACTTCCATGTGGTATTCAGCGTCACTCGCGGCAAGCCAGTTTTTCTTGACGAAAGTATTGATAGAGCGTTCAAGCAGTTGGCGCATGAGATTGCCCAGCAACGGGGGTGGGTTCTGCTGGAAATCGAGACAATGCCTAACAATGCGCATATTTTGCTGGAGAAGGATCCCCACGAGTCGTTGAGCCAGTTGATTGGTTATCTCAAAGGGCGTACCGCACGGACTCTGCTCCAGCAGTTTGGCTGGCTGCGTGGCGACCTCAATTCGTATCACTTTTCGTATCACTTCTGGAACAGAGGTTTTTACCATACGCGCCACACCGACGAGTCTCTTCCGACCGTTCGCGCCTACATCCGTAACCAGCGCCGCGCTGGAGGGCTGGCCGATTAAGATCGGCCCAATAGCGTTCTATCGCTATTAGCCGCATAAAACGGTGGTGCGGAATTAGCCGCGGCATTCATGCCGCGAAGGTGGTTCCAGCACACTGTTCGAGGTTACTGCTTAATGTTCATCATGGCACGAACCTGGCCCATCACCCATCTTGCCTGCGTCATCCACTCGACCCACAAACGCTACGAATACCCGATCAGCAGCCGGAAGGTCGGTGTCAGCGGCTGTTTCGCGCCCGGCGGCACAACCTTGACGATCAGCGCCCAGTGGCCGCCCATTGTCAGCTCGCCCTGGCCGCTATAGACCCCCGGCTGATCCAGGCCGACCGGCTTGAGGGAGACGCTTTGCTCGCCCATATCCATATCGAGCATATCCGTCGTCAGCACGACAATCGCGTTCTCGACCGGCTGTCCCTTGCTGTCCTTGACTGTCACCGTGAACGTATTCGTGCCGAACTTCGCCGGAACCACGTTGAGCGTCACCGCGTCGTCGCCCGCCTGCAAAGTCTGGAGGAACGGCCCGCTCGCCGTCGTCGGTGTCGCGCCGGATGGAGCCGCCGCCAGCGTCCCGGCGAACGCCCCGAGCAGCGCCGCGCAGAGCAGCACCGCCGCGCCCAGCATCGCCTCGCGCCGCAGCCAGTCCTCCAGCTTCACCGCCATCTCCCGTAGTGGCGTATAGCCACCATTGGAGCCGTTGCCGCTATTACCGCTGTTGTTCCCCCTGCCCTGCGCCGCCGCATAGCCATTGGAACCGCTATAGTCATGCGTCGCCGCCACCGGAACCGCCACCGGGCTGCCCGCGTGCGCATCCTGTTCGGCGAGCATCTGCGCCAGTTGCGGGCGTACCCGGAAGGCATGCCACGCGCTGATGCCCACCATCAGCAGGAAAAGCTCGATCTTGACGAAGAGCGTCCGCCCATAGGCCGTCGTCAGGAATTGCTGAATAGAGGACAGGTGAATTGTGGTGTTGAGCGAGCCGGTCAGCGCAAGCAGGAACGCGCTGAGGATGGCGACCGCGCCGAACTCGGGCAGCCCCAGCGCCAGCACGCGCGCCCGCGAACGCACATCCAGCCTGGCCAGCGCGGGGACGAAGATCAGGCTGATGTAGAGCAGCCCGCCGACCCAGGCGGCGTTGCAGACCAGATGCAGCAGATCCACCGCCAGCGCGTACGCCAGTTCGTTGTTCGGCACAGCCGCCGCG
>DASUBC010000641.1:0-2889 GCA_035763465.1 Thermomicrobiales bacterium | reverse complement strand
CCGGCGCGTCCAGCAGCGTCGTCAGCGAGACCAAGACTGTCAACCCGCCGAGTGTTCCGGTCAGCGGCACGCCCACGCTTCAGATCGAGAACACTGCCGGTTCGGTCCGGATCGTCACCGGATCGAGCACGAGCATCAGTGTCCGGGCCGAGCTGACCGCACGGAATATCTCCCATGCGTTCGCCAGGCGTGACCTCGACCAGATGAACGTCACCATCACTCCTGACGGGCAGAAGGTCGTGGTTCACACGGAGACTGGCTCGGGCTGGGGATGGTGGGTACGCCGGCAGGTGGCGATGACTGTGACCGTACCGGCCAACACGAATCTCGATCTCCAGGTTAGCGCCGGTGATGTCACCGTGGATGGTGTCACCGGCACAGTGACGACCCAGGTCAACGCCGGCAGCCTGACACTGCGCGACATCACCATCAACGACGGCTCGACCGTGCAGGTCAACGCCGGCAGCGCGCATATTGACGGCACGCTGGCGTCGCGCGCCTCGCTGAACGTGAATGTAAATGCCGGTAGCGTAGACCTGCGCCTACCGCCGAACACCGCAGCGCGCCTCGACGCCACCGCTACGGCCGGCTCGATCAGCACCTCGGCCTGGCCGGCCCCGCTGAATGTCACCTCGTCGGATGGCCCCGAAAAGACGGTCACCGGCAACCTCGCCGCCAACCCAGCCGGCACGATCACAGTGCGTGTCCACGCCGGCAGTTTCGTTCTGCTGCCCCGGTAGGAACGCCCTCACCCCTGCCCCCCTCTCCCGCCTTGCAGGCGAGGGGGAACCGCCGATCAGGTCATAGCCAGTTCCCCCTCGCCGGTGATACGGGAGAGGGGGATCAGGGGGTGAGGGCCGCCTCCCTGTCCTTTCGTCCAGGGTCCGGCTGTACGACGCGCGGCTTGTCCCCGTTCCAGCGCGTGCTGTATAGTGGAAGTAGAAGCACCTCAGCGTGTGTCTATTCGCGCGCTATCGGCGGTCGTGCAGCTGCGGGAGGGAGCCTGATGACGCGACTATTCATGCGTCCACGCGAGCCTCGCCGCCTGCGGTATGGCGCACTGGTTCGGATTCGCCTACGGGACGTCCGGGCAGGAGTGCGCCTGGCAATCGATTCGCCACCACCCCACCGGAGAGCCTGACTCTCCTCACTCCAGACTTGTAACGCGCCGCCGTGGGTGGATCGAGCGATCCGCACTACGGTTCCGCGTACGCCTTCGTTCCCTGACGAACCTCGGCCCGAAGCGAACGAAAGGGAAGTAGCATGTCTCGATCATTCGCGATGCCAACCGCAACCGGAAACGCGGTCGTCGTTGACCGCGTCACCAAGGAGTTTGGCGCGGCGAAGCAGCGCATCTGGTCTCGACCCTTCCGGCGTGCGGCTGCGCCAGATCAGCCCGCCGAGAAGAAGCGCGTCGTCGCCATTGACGAGATCAGCCTGACGATCCGCGAGAATGAAATCTACGGCGTGCTCGGCGCGAATGGGTCGGGCAAGTCAACGCTTATCCGCCTGATCTCGACGCTGCTTATCCCCGACCGGGGACACGTCACGGTCTTTGGCTACGACGCGGTCCGCGAGGAAGCGCAGGTCAAGCGGCTGATCAACCGCGTTTCGGTCGAGGCCAGTTTCTTCAAGAAGCTCTCGCCGCTGGAGAACCTCTCGTACGCGGTGCGGCTCTATGGCCTGGACGGCACGCGCTCGCGGCCGGCGATGACGCGCGTGCTGCGCGAGCTCGGCATTGATGAAGACCGGCTCAATCGCCCGCTGGAAGAGATGTCGCGCGGGATGCAGCAGAAGGTCGCCATCGCCCGCGCCTTCCTGACCTCGCCGGTACTGCTCCTGCTCGACGAGCCGACGACGGGTCTGGACCCGCGCTCCAAGCGCGACGTGCAGCAGTTCGTCAGGCGGTTGCGCGATAGCCACGGCGCGACGATCCTGCTGACGACGCACGACATGGAGGAAGCCGACGCGCTCTGCGAGCGGATCGCGATCCTCCACCGGGGCCGGATCGTGATCGAGGCGACGCCCGCCGACCTGAAAGCCCGCGCCGCGACCGCCGAGCTGCCGACTCCATCCCTCGAAGACGCCTTCATGCACTTCACCGGCCAGCCGGTCGCCGACGAGGAAGAGACCGTCGCGGTGTAAGCGGGCAGCGGCAAGCAATGTTGCTGCCCGCCAGGCACCGCTTCGCCGAACAAGGAGGATTATGCTCAGCACCAACCCGCGCCACTTACCGCGCGAACTGCGCTCGTCGTATGCCTTTGTCGAGCGCAACTGGAACCTGACCCGCCGCTACTGGGGCTGGGAGATCGCCTTCTTCTTCTACCAGCTTGCCTCGTCACTCGCCGTGGTCTACATCGGCAAGGCGCAGGCGGCGACAGCGCCCTCGCTGGTGCTCTACCTGACGATCGGCACCCTCGTCTGGTCGTATCTCAGCGCCGTCTTCGCCAACATTGGCGAGATGATCCAGTGGGAACGCTGGGAGGGCACGATCGAGTACACACTGATGGCGCCGATCCGGCGTACCACGCAGATGCTCGGCACGGCGATCTTCGCGATTCTCTACGGCCTGTTGCGGACCGTGGCGCTTCTCGGCGCCATCCTGCTCTTCTTCGATGTTGACTTCAGCCACGCGAACTATCTGAGCGCGCTGGTGGTGCTGCTTGTCGGCAGCCTCAGTTTCGTCGGCATCGGCGTCATGGCCAGCACCCTGCCGCTCCTCTTCACCGAGCGCGGGGCGCAGATGGTCTTCATGATCAGCTCGCTGCTGCTGCTGGTCTCCGGCATCTACTATCCGATCAGCGTCCTGCCAGGCTGGATGCAACTGCTCGCCAAAATCTCGCCCGCGACCTACGTGCTGGACGGCGTGCGCGCGAGCACCCTCAACGG
>DASUBC010000640.1:0-3479 GCA_035763465.1 Thermomicrobiales bacterium | reverse complement strand
CTGGCTGCTCGACCTGCTGGGCTTGCCGACCACCTGCGCCTCGGCTTTCGTGACCGGCGCGACGATGGCGAACTTCACGGCGCTGGCGGCGGCGCGCCACGCCGTGCTCGCGCGGGCCGGCTGGGACGTCGAGGCCGACGGGCTGTTTGGCGCGCCACCGGTGACGGTTGTCGTTGGGGCAGAAGTCCATCCTTCGGCGCGCAAGGCGCTCGGCCTGCTCGGCTTCGGGCGACAGCGCGTCGTAACGGCGCCGGTGGACGTCCAGGGGCGGATGCGCGCCGAGGCACTGCCGCCGCTCACTGGACCGGTGATTGTCTGCACTCAGGTAGGCAATGTCAACACCGGTGCGTGCGACCCGGTAGGGGAGATTTGCGCCCGCGCGCACGAGGCGGGGGCGTGGGTCCATGTGGACGGCGCATTTGGCCTCTGGGCCGCCGCTGCGCCGGAGCGGGCGCACCTTGTCACGGGCGTCGCGGACGCCGATTCGTGGGCAACCGACGCGCACAAATGGCTCAACGTACCCTACGACAGCGGCCTGGCCTTTGTGCGCGACGCGGACGCGCTGCGCGCCGCGATGGCCGTGACTGCCGCGTACCTGCCGGTGAGCGCGACGCGCGAGCCGGACGACTACACGCCTGAACTGTCGCGCCGCGCGCGGGGCGTCGAGGTCTGGGCGGCGTTGCGCTCGCTCGGGCGCGCGGGCGTGGCGGACCTGATCGAGCGCTGCTGTCGCCACGCCGCGCGCTTTGCCGCAGGGCTGCGGGCGGCGGGCTACGAGGTGCTGAACGAGGTCACGCTCAATCAGGTGCTCGTCGCGTTCGGCGACGACGCGACTACCAGGCAGGTGGTCGCCGCGCTCCAGGCCGACGGCGTCTGCTGGTGCGGCGGCACGGTCTGGCAGGGACGCGCCGCGATGCGGATCAGCGTCTCGTCCTGGGCGACGACCGAAGCGGACGTCGAGCAGAGCCTGGCGGCGATGCTGCGTGTCGCGGCAGCAGTGCAGGCGGAAGGCGGCATGGAGGGATGAGGATGGGGGAGCCTGGAGCTGATGCTGGCGCGCGTGCGGACGAATGGCGCGACCTGGCGCCCGAAACCCAGGCGATCTGGGAGACGAACGCTGACTGGTGGGCCGAGTTCATTGGCGAGGGCAACCAGTTTCAACTCGACATCGTCAACCCACCGACTGAGCGGCTGCTGGCGCTCCAGCCGGGTGAACGTGTGCTTGATGTCGCCTGCGGCAGCGGCCCCTTTGCCCGGCGCATGGCCCGGCTGGGCGCGGCAGTCGTCGCGTTCGATTTCAGCGCGCGATTCATCGCCCGCGCCCGCGCGCTGTCGGACGCGGCCGGCCTGGCGATTGACTACCGGGTGCTCGACGCGACCGACGAGGCGGCGCTGCTGACACTCGGTACGCGGACCTTCGACGCGGCCGTGTGCAACATGGCGCTGATGGACATGGCGGCGATCGAGCCGCTGCTGGCGGCGCTGGCGCAACTGCTCAAACCGGGCGGGCGCTTCGTCTTCTCGGTGCAGCACCCCTGTTTCAACAACAATGCCGTCAGTTTCGTCGCGGAGCAGGCAGACCAGGCGGGCGAACTGGTGACGACCTATGCGATCAAGATGGACGATTACCTGAACGTCGCGCCGGGGAAAGGGCTGGGCATTCGCGGCCAACCCGTGCCGCACTATTACTTCCACCGGCCGCTCGGTGTCTTGCTGGGCGCGTGCTTCCGCGCCGGTTTCGTGCTGGACGGCCTGGAGGAACCGCCCGACCCCTCCGGACCCAATCCCGCGCGCCCCCTCTCCACGCAAAACCTCCCCGGCATCCCACCCGCGCTCGTCGCCCGTGTGCGGACGAGTAGGGAGTAGAGAGTAGGGAGTAGGGAGTGCGGTATAGTCAGTATGGCGCCTGCCGACTGGCGCAGTGCTGGTAGCGAGGAACTCTCTACTCTCTACTCCCTACTCTCTACTCGGCGAAGGAGGACGCGATGACGGACGCGAAGCGGGTGATTGTGACGGGCGCGACGGGGTTGATTGGCAAGCGGCTCTGTCGCGAGTTGCAGGCTAGGGATTACGCGGTCGTCGTCTTCACGCGCGATCCCGACCACGCGCGCCAGGTCGTCCCCGGCGCGGCCGAATACGTTGCCTGGCAGCCGGCGGAGACTGGTCCCTGGACGGCGCAACTGGACGGCGCGCACGCGGTCATCAGCCTGGCGGGCGCGTCAATCGCCGGCAAACGCTGGAACGAAGACTACAAGCGCGAGATTCGCGACACGCGCGTGATCGGCACGCGCGGCCTGGTCAACGCGATCGCGGTGGCCGAACGGAAGCCGCAGGTCTTCATCGGCGGCTCGGCGATCGGCTACTACGGTCCGCGTGACAACACGCCGCTCGACGAGCAAGCGCCGCCCGGCAGCGATTTTCTGGCCGAGGTGGTCCGCGACTGGGAGGCCGAGGCGTTGAAGGCGGCGGAACTGGGCGTGCGCGCCGTCTGCGTTCGCACCGGCATCGTGCTGGATAAGCGCGAGGGCGCGCTGGCGCAATTGAAATTGCCCTTCCAGTTCTTTGTCGGCGGCCCGGTTCTCCCCGGCACGCAGTGGTTCTCCTGGGTTCACCTTGCCGATGAGGTTGGCATCATCCTGCTGGCGTTGGAGAACGAGCAGGTGCGCGGTCCGATCAACGCGACCGGCCCCGAACCGCAGACGAACCGCGCGTTTTGCGCCACGCTTGGCCGGGCGATGGGCCGGCCTTCGCTTTTCCCAGTGCCTGGCTTCGCGCTCAAGGCGCTCGTCGGCGAGTTCGCCTATACGCTCGTCACCGGCCAGCGCGTGCTGCCGAAGAATGCCCTCGACCTCGGCTACCAGTTCACATATCCGACCAGCGAGGACGCGCTGCGGGCCATCTTTCGATAAGGAGTGACCGATGAGTAGTAATCTGACGCGGCGCCGGTTTGGCGCGACCGACATCGTGTTGAAACAGGGCGATATTACGCGCGAAGAGGTGGACGCTATCGTCAACGCGGCGAATAGCCGGCTGGCCGGCGGTGGCGGTGTGGACGGCGCGATTCACCAGGCGGGTGGTCGGGACATCATGCGCGAGTGCGACGCGATCCGCGCGCGGCAGGGCGGCTGCCCGACCGGCGAGGCAGTCATTACCGGCGCGGGCCGGCTGCACGCACGCTACGTCGTCCACGCGGTTGGGCCGGTCTGGCACGGCGGGAACCATGGCGAGCCGGACCTGCTGCGCGGCGCCTATCGCAACAGCCTCGCAATCGCGGCGCAGCACGGCGCGAAGACGATCGCCTTCCCGGCGCTCAGTGCCGGCATCTATGGCTACCCACTCGGCCAGGCGGCGGAGATTGCGCTGGAAACGGCGCGCGAGTACGCCCTGGCCCACGATGACTTCAGCGAGATCCGGTTTGTGCTCTTCTCCGATCATCCCTTTGCCACGTTTCGCAAGACACTGGCACAGTTGCCGGACGC
>DASUBC010000639.1:0-3527 GCA_035763465.1 Thermomicrobiales bacterium | reverse complement strand
GTTGCTGGCACAATGCCGAACCAAGCCTCTGACATCTAGCATCTGACATCTATTATCTCGTGCCGCCGACTGTTTCCTGAGCACCAGTCATAGCAGTATACGCCCCACCTCACGAAATGTTTCTTCACCCCTGAACGTATCACAGGATGCCAGGGGCAGGTATGGGTTGCAGGTTGCACGTTGGCAAGTTGCAGGTTCTCGGCCAGGAAACGCCTTGCCTGGTAGCCGACGCCATGACCGACCGCAACCTGCAACCTGTACTCGCAGCCTGCAACCCCCATATCGGAGCGGGCAAAAGGAGCGTTGATGAACGCGCTGGCCGATGGCGAGCTCTTCGCCGGGTTTACCGACGATGAACGGGCGACGGTGCGCGAGCGGTTGCGCTCGCGCCATTTCGCGCCGGGCGCGGCGCTATTGCACCAGGGCCAGTTCAGCGCCGAACTGCACATCATCGGCGCCGGCGCCGTGCGCGTCTGGAGCAGCGATAGCCTGGGGCGGATCACCGACCTCGCCCGGCTCGGTCCCGGCCAGTTCGTCGGCGAGATGTCGCTCCTCACCGGTCAGCCACACTCGGCCAATGTCACCGCGATCAGCCCGACCGAAGCGCTGGTGCTCGGGCGTGACGACTTTCTGGCGCTACTCGGCAGCGTGCCCCGCCTGGCCCAGAATATCTCGCGCGTCCTCAGCGAACGGCTGACCCATGCCAACCAGCAGCAGGAACAGGCGGAGCGCACGGCGATCGTGGCCGTGAGCAGCCCCTTCGAGTTAGCGGCTGGGCCGGTCTTCGCGCTCAATCTCGCCGTCAGCCTCGCGCGTCACACGCGGCGGCGTACTCTGCTTGCCGTGGACCCGGCAACGCTCGACGGCCCACTCGCGCCGCTCCGAGCAACGGTACTGCCGCCACTTGCGACAGTGACCGCGGGGCAGGGCGGCACGCGCGCTCACCGCGAAGCGCCGCCCGGTCATCCGGCGCTGCCCGGCGTGAGCCTCTGTCTGCTCGACCCCGCCGACGACAACAGCGGCCCGCTCACGCTGCTGGACGACATCTACGGGCAGATCGTCCTTGCCACCGCGCGCGCGCCGCACGATGGTTATCACTGGGCGGCGGGCGCAACCCGGCACCTCGTGCTCGCGCCCGCCGCGTGCCTCGGAGATGCGCTGCTGGTTCGGACACTCGCGGCGGTAGAGGAGATGGCTGGCTCCGCTGGCGTTGTGGCGACTGACCTGCCGTGCCCACCGTCGCTGGAGGAAACACGCGCGCTGACGAAGCGAGCTGGGGCGATGGTGCTGCGCGGCGTGCCAATCGCGCTGGCGTTGCTAGCGCACGAACCGCTGCCGCCGACTGTCCGGCGCGACCGGCGCGGCGTGCTCGCCGCCGCCGTGGACTGGCTGGCGCGCGACATCACCGGGATGAAGGTCGGACTGGCGCTGGGCGCCGGTTCGGCGCGCGGCTTCGCCCACGTCGGCATCTTGCGCGTCTTCGAGCGCGAAGGTGTGCCGCTTGACGTGCTCACCGGCACGAGCATCGGGTCAATCGTCGCCGGAGCCTGGGCGAGCGGGCTGACCGCCAGCACGATCGGCAATATCCTCGGCGTTGCCGGCCAGCACCTTCTGCCGATGACAGTGCCCTACGCCTCAATTTTCAGCAACCGCAATGTTCGCAAGGCGCTGCGCCGGATGGTTGGGGAGCGCCATATCGAGCACCTGGCGATCCCGTACGCCGCTGTCGCAGTAGACCTCGCCACGCGCGAGCCAGTCGTGCTGCATCGCGGCCCGCTCTGGAAAGCAATGCTCGCCTCGGCCGCCATCCCCGGCATCTACCCGCCGGTGGCGCACGATGGCCGTATTTTGATTGACGGCGCGGTGCGCGATCCGCTCCCGGCCGGCGTTGCGGCCGATCTCGGCGCCGACATCGTCATCGGCGTGCGTCTCTCCCCCGCGCACAGCCAGAATGGGGCATCCGTACCTGTGCCGGCTACTACCGGCGCGAACCTGCTCGACGTGGTCTTTACGATGCTTGACGTGATGCAAGAGGCGATCGAGAGCCACGGCACACAGGGGGCTGCGCTGATTATCCACCCGGCCGTGACCAAAGTGACGCTTCGGCAATTCCAGCAAGGCCGCTCGCTCGTCGCCCTTGGCGAGCAAGCCGGCGAAGAAGCCCTCCCCGCTATCCGCCGCCTCTTCCCCTGGCTCGACCGCACCACGCCCGTGGTATATCGTTAGCAGCGCCCGGTAGAAGCTTGATTTATGCTGGCGCTACGCGGACTCGCCAGCGGCCAGTCGTGCGCCGTGGTTGCTGGCAGCGGCTCTGCGATACACCATTCAAATAGAGTGGCGCAAGGATGGGGAAACTCAGCGGTGGGCATGATCACACAAGCCGAGGCCCTGGAGAAACTCACACCGGCCGTGCGCGCATTCCTCGACGAACCGCGCTACGCAGTCGTCGCCTCAATTCAGGAGGATGGTCTGCCACACCTGACCGTCGTCTGGTACCGGCTTCAGCACGATACGGTCCTGATGAATGAGGGCCGGAAGCGCACCCGAGCGCGGCATCTGCGCCGCGATCCACGTCTCGCTTTCTGCGTTGAAGATGGCACACGGTATGTCACGATCACTGGCGCTTGCGAATTGCAGTCGGTGGATCAGGAACACGCGCTGGCCGATATTGTGAGTCTGGCGATTCGCTATCACGGCGAGGAGCAGGGCCGCGCAATGCAGTCCTTCTTCGCGCAGGAGCAGCGTGAGACGATTCTGCTGCACATCGAGTCGGTCCACACACGGGGCTTTGATGACTAGCCTGGCGCAAGGGCACGCACAGTTCACCGCCCTTGCGCCACATTTGGCTTGCTGAAAGGAAGACAGCATGGAGCAGGGACGCCTGTTCGGCGACGTAGAGAACGCAGGGACGCCGCCTGCATTCGATAACCTGACGGCGGCGCGCGAGGCGGCCAGCGGGTGCGTGCGCTGCCCACTCAGCCAGACGCGCCGGCAGGTGGTCTTCGGCGAGGGCGCGCCACAGGCCCGCCTGCTCATCCTCGGCGAAGGGCCGTCAGAGATGGACGACCGGTCCGGCCATCCCTTCAGTGGCCCGTCCGGTAGCCTGCTGGAGACATGGTTTACCCGGCTGGGTCTGCGCCGCGAGGAAATCTGGTTGACGAATGTCGTGCGCTGTCGTCCGGCCGCGCCGGTCAACGGCCGTCTGAAGAACCGCCCGCCGACCGCGAGCGAAGCGGCTGCCTGCCGCCTCTGGCTCGACACCGAGCTCGCGCTGGTGCGCCCGGCCGTGATTCTGGCGCTCGGCGGCACGGCCGGCAAAGCATTGCTCGGCAAGAACTTTAAGATTTCCCAGGAGCGTGGCCGGTGGCACGAGGGGCCAAACGACAGCGCCATCATCACCACCTTTCACCCCGCCTACCTGCTGCGCCTGGAAGACGACGCGCTCGCCCGCGCCGAGACCGCTGTCAACGCCGACCTCGACGCCGTCAAGCGCCGGCTGGCGGTTTGACGATGTTGCAGGTTGGCAG
>DASUBC010000638.1:0-3915 GCA_035763465.1 Thermomicrobiales bacterium | reverse complement strand
GGCATCGCGGACCGCGTGACCTGCACCGGCCAGCGCCAGCCCGACGACCTCTGTTACTACTACGGCGCGGGCGACGTCGCGGTGACGACACCCTGGTACGAGCCATTCGGCCTGACGCCGCTGGAGGCGATGGCCTGTGGTCGCCCGGTGATCGGCGCGGCTGTCGGCGGCATCACCTTCACGGTGCAGCACGGCGCGACCGGTTACCTCGTGCCGCCGCGCGATCCCGAGGCGCTGGCCGCGCGCCTTGAACTGTTGCTGGGCCAGCCCGCCCTGCGCGAGCAACTTGGCCGGGCAGCGCGGGCGCGCGTCGAGCACGACTTCGCCTGGCCGCGAGCTGCCCGGCGCACCGTCGCGCTCTACGAACAACTCCTGGCGGCCCGGCGCGAACCCATCCTCACCGCTGCCACGCTCGCTCCGCCAGCCGCAGCCCTGCCGGCCACCTACGCCGTGGACGCCGACACCGTGTGACCGGAGGATAGGTGATTGCCGCACTGGCGCAAGGAGAACGGCGATTTACCACAGAGAACACAGAGATCACAGAGAGAAACGAGAGAGGGAACGGATTGTACCGCGGAGCACGCCGAGACCGCAGAGAACGAAATGAAAAAAGATCACTCATCATTCAATTTCTCTGTGATCTCTGTGTTCTCTGTGGTGAAATCCCTGGCTCTCTGGCATAAGGAGGAGTGATGGTGAGTGACGAACTAGCCGGGAAGGTCGCGCTGGTAACGGGCGCGGGGAGCGGGCTGGGCGCGGCGACGGCGCGGGCCTTCGCGGCGGCGGGCGGCGCGGTCGCCTGTCTCGATGTGAATGAGGAGGCGGCGCGGTGTGTCAGCGCCGGCCTGGATGGCGAGAGCGTGGCGCTGGCGTGCGATGTGTGCGACCCGGCGAGCGTTGCGACGGCGGTTGACGCGGCGGTGGCGCGCTTCGGGCGGCTCGATGTCGCCGTCAACTGCGCGGGCCTCGACCATGTGCGGCCGGTGACGGAACTGACGGTCGAGCAGTGGGACCAGATTCTCGGCGTAAACCTGCGCGGCCCGTTCCTGGTCGCCCGCGCCGCGTTCGGCGTGATGCAGCGGCAACATTCGGGGCACATCGTCAACATCGCTTCGACCGCCGCCGTGCGCGCCTGGGCCAACGCCTCGGCCTATCACGCTTCGAAATGGGGGCTGATCGGGTTCAGTCGCGGGCTGGGCGTGGAGGGGCGGGAGTTCGGCATCCGCGTCACCACGGTGATCCCTGGCGGGATGCGGACCCACTTCTTCGACCGCTTCCCCGAGCAGGGCATCCCGATGCCGGACGAGCGCAACCTGCAAGACCCCGCCACCGTCGCCGATGCCATCCTCTACGCCATCCGTGTCCCGCCTACCTCGAACCTGCAAGAACTCATTCTGACCCCGTTGACCGAGACGAGTTGGCCGTGACGAATGATGAGTGATGGGTGATGAGTAACGAGTGAGTGGCCTGGCGGAAGGTGGCCCCGGATTGAAATCCGGGCCTGGACACTCCCGACCCACCTGCGGTGGATGCCCCGGTGACGAAGTCCGCTGCGCGGACTGGCGACAGACCCACGCCGGTAGCGCCCATACATTGGTGGATCATAGTGCGCGGAGCGCACTTCGTCAGGCGCAGCCTGTCCAGCACGGGATTTCAATCCCGTGCCCATCCCACCAGGCTACCCACTCGCCACTCGTAACTCGTCACTACAAGGAGGACCAATGTACACGCTGGGTATCAACGCGGCGTTTCACGATTCGTCGGCGTGCCTCGTAGACGATGGGCGCGTGGTCGCGGCGGCGGAGGAGGAGCGCTTCACGCGCGTCAAGCATGGGAAGCGGCCGATTCCCTTTTCGACCTATGAACTGCCGTACCACGCAATTGACTACTGTCTGCGCGAAGCGGGCATCGCGCTGACCGGCGTTGACCACGTCGCCTACTCGTTCGATCCCTATCTACTGCTCGGACGGCACGCGGACGACGCGACGATCACCCTCCCGCTCGAACCGAGCGCGCACCCGACGCCGGAAGAATGGGAGGCGGCCTGGGATCCGCTGTTCCTTGCGTCAATCGTCAACGCGCCGCGTCAGCTGGCGGGCGGTGCGCCGCATCACCTGGCTGCGCGTTTTCGGGGCGCGCGGGCGGATGGTCCGTACCAGTGGCACTTCGTGGAGCACCACATCGCGCACGCGGCCAGTGCGTTCCACGCCTCGCCGTTCACCCATGCCGCCGTGCTGACGCTCGACGGCCGTGGCGAGCATGCGACGACGACCTACAACACCGGCTGCGGCAATTGCCTGGAACGGCTGGGCCAGGTTAATTTCCCCCACTCGCTTGGCCTGCTCTACGAGCAACTGACCGGCTACCTCGGCTTCCTTCATTCGTCGGACGAGTACAAAGTGATGGCGCTGGCGTCATACGGCGAGCCGCGCTACGCGAAGGCGTTCCGCGATGCGATTCGGGTTGGGGAAGGCGGCCAGTACACCATCGCGCCCCTTCATCTCACCGAGCGGTTCGGTCCGGCGCGGCTGCGCGGCGGGCCGCTGGAGCAGCGCCACTTCGACATCGCGCGCTCGCTGCAACTGGTGCTGGAGGAGACGGTGCTGGAACTGGTGGACTGGTTCCACCAGGCGACCGGGCTGGACGACCTGTGCATCGCGGGCGGCGTGGGATTGAACTGTGTGCTGAACGCGCGTCTGCGCGACCAGGGGTCGTTCCGCCGCATCTGGGTGCAGCCGGCGGCGGGCGACGCGGGCACCTCGCTCGGGGCGGCGATGTGGGTGGACGCGCAGGAGCGCCGCTGTGACGCGCGCCACTACCGGATGGATGAGGCGTATCTCGGCCCGGCCTACAGTGACGAGGAAATCGAGCAATTCCTGCGCTGGTCGAAGGTACCCTATGAGCGCCTGGCGGACGTCGCGGAGCAGACGGCCGATCTGCTGGCGCAAGACCAGATCATCGGCTGGTTCCAGGGACGAATGGAGTTCGGGCCGCGGGCACTGGGAGCGCGCTCGATTCTCGCCTCGCCAGTGCGCGCGGAGATGCAGGAGCGGCTGAACGAGATCAAGGACCGCGAAGATTTTCGGCCGGTCGCGCCGGTCGTGCTGGAAGAAGCGGCAGGTGAGTGGTTCGCCGGCGCGGACGTCTCGCCGTTCATGCTCTTTGTCTACGATGTGCGGCCGGAGCGCGCGGCTCAGATTCCCGCCGTGCGGCATGTGGATGGCACGGCGCGCATTCAGACGGTCAATCGCGCGCAGCACCCGCTCTACTATGACTTGCTGAAGGCGTTCCAGCAGCGCACCGGCGTACCGGTCCTGGTGAATACCTCGTTCAACACGCGTGGCGAACCGATCGTCTGCACGCCGCGCGACGCGATCGAGTGTTTTTGGACCTCGCCGCTCGACGCGCTGGTGATCGGCTCGTTCCTGCTGCGGAAGGCGGGGCAGCCGGCATGAATCCCACCGTTTCAGTCGTCGTGCCGACCTACCACCGCGCCGACCTGCTCGACCGCTGCCTGGCGGCGCTGGCGGCGCAGGACTTCGACCCGCGCGATTACGAGATCATCGTCGCGGACGATGCGGCCTGCCCTGAGACCGCGCGCCAGGCCGGCGTGTGGAACCGCCAGGCCGCGCCGGCCATCCAGTACGTCGCCGTGAGCGGCGCGCACGGCCCGGCCGCCGCGCGCAATCGCGGCTGGCAGGAGGCGCGCGGCGACATCATCGCCTTCACCGACGACGACTGTCTGCCGGCGCCTGGCTGGCTCGCGGCAGGCGTGGCCGCCTTCACCAGCGGCTGCTGTGGCGGCGACCGCCGGCCGGTGGACGCTGTCTGGGGCCGGACCGTCGTGCCGCTGCCGCTGGCGCCGACCGACTACGAACGCGACGCCGCCGGTTTGGAGCAGGGCGAGTTCATCAC
>DASUBC010000637.1:0-3797 GCA_035763465.1 Thermomicrobiales bacterium | reverse complement strand
CGGTAAGCGCACCGCTGGCCTGGCCCCGCCGAAAAGCAACTGGGCGCTGCCGCTCGACACGCCGCCGTACCTGGCCTTCGCCGTCACCTGCGGTATCACCTTCACCTTCGGCGGCCTACACGTTGACGCCGACGCGCGCGTGCTGGACCGCGTGGGCCGGCCACTCTCCGGCCTCTACGTGGCGGGCGAACTGGTCGGCGGTCTCTTCTCCGGCAACTACCCCGGCGGCAGCGGCCTGACAAGCGGCGCGGTCTTTGGCCGTCGCGCGGGCGCTGCCGCCGCGCGACGGGCGCTGGCGGGCTAGCGGTTTCTCAGGGAAAGGTGCGTTGCCGCGAGCGCGGTGGCTGACTGCTGGCGCGATGCCAACAAGGTGTGCCCCGGACTAAAATCTGGGGCTAGGGGCTGCGGCCATGAAGTCCCTTGCGAGGGACTGGGTTCACCATGAGGCCGGGGCTGACTGCGGGCACCCAGGTCTGCTGCCTCTAGTCCGCGAAGGCGGACTTCGTGGCCCCGCAGGGGCCTTCAGGCGCGGTTTCAACCGCCAGCCCACCTCACCACACCACCGCGCCCACGACCCCACCCCCGCCCGCTGCAAAGAGCTAGCGGTCCGGCAGCGGGTTCAGTTTGGCGACGAAGTTCTTGCTGCCGTCGCTGACGTAGAGGCTGCCGTCGCCAGCGATGGCGAGGCCGTAGGGCGCGGCGAAGGCATCCGCCGGCCCATTGCCGGTCGAGGCGGTCATCACCTTGCCGTCTTTGCTGAACTTCAAGACCTGCCGCGTGACCGAACTGGTCGCGTAGAGGCTGCCGTTCTGGTCGAGCGCCAGGTATGGCTCGAAATACTGGTGACCCTGCCACGCCTGCACCGGCCACTGCGCGACCGCTTTGCCGCTGGCGTCAAAGACCGACACGCGCGCGTTGTTGCTGTCGGCGACGTAGACGCGCGAGCCGTCCGCGCTGACGGCGATGCCGACCGGCTCGTCTAGCTGGTCTGGCCCGCTGCCCTTCGTCCCGAACTCGCGCTGGAAGACGCCATCTGCGTTATAGACGACGACTCGGCCGTTGCCGGTGTCAGTCACGTAGAGGTTGCCGTCCGGGCCGATGGTAATGCCGCGCGGGCCGTAGAGGCCGGTCTTGCGGTCGCCGCCGTTGGCCGGGCCGGTGACGAGGTTGAGGAACGTGCCCCACTGCGCCAGGAACTTACCGTCAGCCGAGTATTTTTCGATGCGGTAGTTCCAGGTATCGGCGACGTAGACGTTGCCGTCCTTGTCCACCGCGATGCCGGTCGGGCCGCGTCCCGCTTCGTACCAGAGTTGTCCGTCGCCGTGCCCCAGCGTGCCGAACTGGCGGACGAACGCGCCGTCTTTGCTGAACTGCTCGACGCGCGCGTTCCGCATGTCCACGACATAGATCGAGCCGTCGGGGCCGATCGCCACGCCGCGCGGCGCGTTGAACTGCCCCGGCGCTTTGCCCGCGCCCGGCCGGTCGTTCAGCCCGAACGGTCCTTGCGGCGCGGGCGCCGGGAAGAGGCGCTGCGCCAGGTCGCTGTCGTAGCTCACGATCAGATCGCTGCTCGGCGCAGGGGCGACGTTATTGCGGAAGAGCAGGAATTGGAGGAATTGCTGCAACGCGTTGCCGCCACCTGTCAACGGCTGGCCGGCGGGGAAGGACCAGCGCAGTTTGTACTGCTGGTCGGTGAAGCCGCTCGGCGTGGGCGAACCATCGGCCGGGCGGAAGACGAGCGCGGGCTGGCCGTCGCCTTGAACCGTATTCACCGCTAGCGTCGCGGCGGGCGCGACACTCACAGCGGGGAAGTCGCGCAGATACCAGCGCGCCGGCCACTCGACCGAAGGGTCGAGCAGCACGGCCAGGCCGTGGCCGCCAGTCGGGTCGGCGATCGTGCGCTGCAACGCCGTCGTGTCGCGCGAGAGACGCAGGATGCGGTCCATCAGCGGCAGCACTTCGGGCGTGCTGGCGTTGTAGACGAGCGGTTCGCCGGTGCCGTTCGGATTGTAGAAGCTCAATTCGACCGCCGAGCGCAGGCCGAACCCGGCCAGCAGCAGTGTCCCGGCCAGCGCCAGGGCCGTAAGCGCCCCTGTGCCGTCCACCCGGCGCGCGAACCAGAGCGCCGCGCCGGTCAGTGGCAGCGCGAAGACGACGACCGTGAGCAGCAGGTCGAGAAACCGCGTGGCGTCGTCCACGCCCATCGCCTGCGCGGGCTGGAAGAGGATGCCGACCGCTGATCCCCAGGCGGCCAGCGCCAGCAGCGCGCAGCCGAGTAGCCCGAAGCCGCCGCGCCAGAAACTGCCCTCACGCCGCCAGTCAATCGCTGCGACTAGATCGGCCAGTGTCGCGCCCGCCAGCAGCGTCAGCGGCACCGCCGGCAGCAGCACCAGGTTGGGCTGCCGCGCCCCGCCAACCGCCAGCAGCACCGCGCCCACGATCGCCCAGCCGGCCAGCGCCGCCCGCGCGAAGGCGCCGCCGCGCTCTGCCTGCTCGCCGCGCCGCAGGAAGAGCTGGACGATGCCAATCACGCCCGCCACGAGCGCCAGCGGCTCGTAGAGCACCAGCAGACCCAGCGCGAAGCCGGGACCGCGCCCCGGATCACCGCCGGCCGGGCCGATCAGGCTGCGGCCCCAGGCGCGCAGCCAGTCCGCCGGCCCATGCAGCAGGTTGCCCGGCTGCGAGCCGAACGCGCTGAAAATCAGTAGCAAGACTACAATAAAGACGAGCACGGCCGGAATGCCGCCCGCGCGTGCCGCCGCCAGCAACTGCCCGCCGCCGAACGCCGCCTCCTCCTCGTCACCGGCGACGGTCATCCGGCCGCGGGCGACGGCCAGCGCCGCGATCACCGCGAAGATAAGGAAAAGTGTCGGGCCGACCGGCGCGGCGACGATGAGCAGCGCCGCCGCGCCCGCCGCGAACACCAGGTCGCCCGCTCGCCCGTGGTCGAGCGTCCGCAGCAGCGCGACGAAGAGCAGGACCGCGAACAGGACCGCGTAGGCGTCTGGCCCTTCGTAGCGTGAGAAGTAGACGACACTCGGCGAAATCGCTAGCAGCAGCGCCGCCAGCAGCGCACCCGCCCTGCCCAGATAGGGCCGCAGCCAGATAACCGCCACAACCGCGCCGATACCGGCCAGCGCCGGTCCCAGCCGCACGATCGCGTCGCTGACGCCGAAGAGGAAGAAGAAGAATGCGCCGAGCAGGGTGGCGAACGGCCCGCCCGCCGCGCTGTCAATCGCCGAGGCGCTGCCCTCGAAGAGCGAGTACGCGGCGAAGGCGTGCCGTGCGCCGTCCGGACTGAGCGCGGCGCTCTGCAACGCCGCCAGCCGCAGCCCCGCCGCCGCGAGCAGCACCCCGGCCCAGGCCAGCGTCTCCCAGCCGATGCGCCCCAGGTCTATGGTCCGGTCCAGCCGCGCGTCGGGCGCGACCGCCGGTTCGGTCACCCGCGCTCCCGCCTCCGGCGCGGCGGGTCGCTGGTCAACGTCGAGCATTGAAGTCGGTGCCTCCTGGTTGATAGTTGCAGGTTTGCAGGTTACAAGTTGCAGGTTTCTCGCCATGAAGACTACGCCTGGTCACAAGCACTGCCTTGTCCTAAGAAACCTGCAACCTGTAACCTGTCAACCTGTCACTATCGTTCGGGAGGCACCGACTTCAATGCTCGACGTTGACCAGCGACCCGCCGCGCCGGAGGCGGGAGCGCGGGTGACCGAACCGGCGGTCGCGCCCGACGCGCGGCTGGACCGGACCATAGACCTGGGGCGCATCGGCTGGGAGGCGCTGGCCTGGGCCGGGGTGCT
>DASUBC010000636.1:0-2055 GCA_035763465.1 Thermomicrobiales bacterium | reverse complement strand
AAAGAAGTGGAATACGCCTACCGTATTCTGGAGGAAGGCAGCAGCGCCGACCGCCAGCTCGCCACCTACCAGCAAACCGGCGACCTGAAAGATGTCGTAGACCAGCTCGTGCGCGAGACCGCCGAAGGGATCATCGGCTAGGCTCGCCGCGCGTGTAGCGTGGGAGACTAGCGAGTGAGACGGTGCTGACGAGGGAGGCCCGGCGGTTGAAACTGCGGGCTGGTTCTCCTCTGGCGTTGGTGGTTGCCACTAACCTTGTGCCATTCCAGGCCGGCGCAGGCTGGCCTTCGTGGCGCAGCCCCTAGCCCAGGGCTTTAGCCCCAGGGCTACCACAGCAGCACTGTGCTGCGCCACCATCCCGCACTACCCCGGCTCCCCATCCACCCCATGCTATACTGATCGCCACTTGTTACGCGGGTTGCGGCGATTGGTAGGTGGAGGGATAGCGGCGGTGGCGAAAGACCGCGAGCACTATGGATGGGGCAAGCCGGCCGTGCGCGCGGCGCTCGCCGCCGCCGCGCAGAGCGGCCCGGCGGTAGCGGCGCTGGCCCGGCGCATCGCGGAGATTCCTGCGCCAACCTTCCACGAAGCGGATCGCGCCGCCTTCGTCGCCACGCAATTCACCGAGCTTGGCCTGGCTCCGGCGGGCGATGAAGCCGGCAATGTGACCGCGCGCCGCCCTGGTGCGCGGCGCGGCGACGCGCTCCTTTTCGCCGCGCACACCGATACCGTCTTTCCGCTCGGCACCGATGTCACGGTCCACGAGCGTGACGGCAAACTCTGCGGTCCCGGCATCGGTGACAATAGCCTCGCCGTCGCCGCGCTGCTGACGCTGCCCCGGTTGCTCGATGAAGCGAACATTCGCACCCGGTCCGATGTGCTGCTGTGCGCGAACACGGGCGAAGAAGGACTGGGCGACCTGCGCGGCATCAAGCAGGTTGTCGCGGACCATCGCGCTGACCTCGGCGCGGTGATCGCGCTGGAAGGACTGAACCTGGGTCGTGTCACGCACCAGGCGGTCGGATCGCGCCGGCTGCGGATCACTGTGGAAGGGCCGGGCGGCCATAGCTGGGGCGCGTTCGGCAACCCCAGCGCGATTCATGTGCTGGCCGAAATCATTACGGCGATAACACATCTGGCCGTGCCACACGAACCCAAGACCACCTTCAATGTCGGCCTGATCGAAGGCGGGGTCTCGGTCAACACGATCGCGCCCACCGCCAGCCTCGTGCTCGATATGCGCTCGATCGATCCCGCCGCGCTCGCCTATCTCGTGGAGCAGGTCGAGGCCATCGCGCGCCAGGCGACGCGCGATCAGGTGCGTGTGCAGAGCCAGGTGATCGGCGACCGGCCCGCCGGCCGGCTCGCGCCGGCCGCGCCGCTCATGCAGACGACACTGGCCGTACTGCGCGAACTCGGCATCGAGCCGACGCTCGACGCTTCCAGCACCGATGCGAATGTGCCCCTGGCGCTCGGTATCCCGGCGATTTGCATTGGCCTGACGCGCGGCGGCCACGCTCACCGCGAGGACGAATACATCGAACTGGCGCCGATTGGCCGGGGGATGCAGCAGCTGGTGTTGCTGGCGACCGCCGTGGCGGGAGTGGCCTGATGGACGCCGCGCGGCCCATCGAAGTCATCTTCCTTGATATGGGCGATACACTGGTGCGCTTGGCCGCGCCGCGCACCGCGATCTATCTGCGCCTGGCGGCCGAAGCAGGCATCACTGTGGACGAGGATCACTTCGCGCGTACACTGGCCGAGGTGGTGCGCGAGACCGATGCGCGCAATCACGGCCAGGGTTTCGCCGCCACGCGCGAGGCCGACCGGCTCCAGTGGCGCGATTTCAACTCGCGCCTCTTGCAGCGCCTCGAAATCGCCGAGCACCTGTGGGACGCGGCCCAGCACGAGATCGAAGAAGCCTTTGCCAACCCAGCGAACTACAGCGTCTTCCCCGAGGCGCCGGAGACACTGGCCCGCCTGCGCGCCGCCGGCTATCGCCTGGCGATCTGCTCCAACTGGAGCTGGGATCTGCCGCTTATCTGCGAGCGCCTG
>DASUBC010000635.1:0-3507 GCA_035763465.1 Thermomicrobiales bacterium | reverse complement strand
GGGGGCCAAACACCGTTTTGTCACACATCCGCCATAGCGCCGCGATACTCGCCCGCTACACTGTCAATCAGGGGGAGAAGCCCCGCAATGTGTGTTTTGCGCTGTAGCAACGGAGTGCAGCGGTGATGCAACGAAAAATGGTGGGCGGGCAGAACGATCTCCTGGTCGGCATTGCGACGGCGCAATGGCGCTGGATCGTCCTGGCCGCCTGTGTGCCGCACCTGGCCTGGAATCTTGTCCTGGCGCTCCTGGCGTACCTTGCGCCGGACTTTGCCGGCGCGGCTGGTTCGTGGGTGACGGCCGGCGTGACCATACTGCTGACGGTATTCGCCGCGACCGGCACAACCTTCGCGGCCGAACCAAGCGCCGCCTTGCGCCACGGCGTGCTGGTTGGCGTCGTCGCGGCGCTGATTGGCCTGGCCTTCACGGGGCTGACACCGGCGGCCGTAGCCATCTTTGGACTCACCGTCGCGGCAGGCGCGGCGGGTGGTAGGCTGGGCGGCTGGCTGCGCGGGAGCTGAGGATGGCCCTCACCCCGCCGCCTGCGGGCGGCACCCCTCTCCCGTCGCCACGGGAGAGGGGACCGGCGCGACCCACTGCGTGGGTACCCCGGCGAGCCAGGGGTGAGGGCTGCCAGGGTTAGGGTTATCTACTGGCTCGGCCAGGGGTCAGTGCGCGGGACGGGACGCGGCAGGTAGCGCGCCGCGCCATACCGATTCTGCGCGTACGGGTCGCCGTAGCGCTCCATCTGTTCCCAGAGCAGCGTTCGCAGGTCGTCGCGCACGGCGGCGTAAGCGGGATCGTCCAGTACATTGTGGATTTCGTGCGGGTCGCGCTCCAGGTCGTAGAGTTCGTCACAGTCGAAGCCGTTGAAGACGTACTTGTAGTGCGGCGTGATCACCATCCGCTGGGTATAGAGAAATTCGCCGCCGTAGTAGCAACAGAAAGCGACGTCCTCCCACTCCGCCCCCTGCGGGTCGCGCAACAGCGGCAGCAGCGAGCGACCATCGGCCGGGCAGATCGGCGCGGCGCCGGCGATGTCGGCGAAGGTGTGCGCCAGGTCGTGGAGTTGTACCAGGCGGTCGCAAACACCCCCCGGCGCGATGACGCCCGGCCAGCGCATTACCAGCGGCACGCGGTAGGTTTCCTCGTAGGGCTGCCAGCCCTTGATGAACTGGCGGTGCGCGCCCGCCATGTCGCCGTGGTCGCTGGTGAAGATGACCAGCGTGTTCGCCGCCTGTCCGCTGCTGTCCAGCGCGTCCAGCACGCGGCCAACCTGCGCGTCCACTTGCTCGCAATAGGCCCAGTAGCGCGCGATCGCCGTCCGCACCTGTTCCTCGCTGAACGCCGCCCACAGGCTGGCATCGCGGCGATTCATCCCCGGTTTGTTCGCGAAATCGTCGGCCCAACTCTCCGGCAAGACAACATCTGCCGGGTCGTAGCGCGCGGCGTACTGCGCCAGCGGCGTATACGGGTCGTGCGGCTCAGTCACGTTGATGGTGATGAACCAGGGTATGTCCGGGTGGTCGCGCTGGTATTCCGCCATGAGGTCGAGGCCGGCGTTGGTGGCGCTGTGCGCGCCGGTCTGCTCCTCCGGCGCGTGGTTGACGCCGTAGAAAAGGCGCGGGGTATCGCCCGGCCAGGTCACTTCGCCTTCAATCGCAATCTGCCGCCCGCCGCCGTGGCCATCCTGTGTCAGTCCCAGCGGGCGCAGCGTCGCGGGGTTGTAGCCGTGCGGTTCGCGGATGTCGTGGAAGCCGAAGTCGAGCGGGGTGCGGTCCCAGGAGGCGTGCCACTTGCCGGTGTAGCCGAGCCGATAGCCCGCCTCGCGCAGCCGTTGCGAGTAGGTCTGCACGTTGGGCGCCATGTCCGAGCGCGTCCGTTCCGGCACATGAATCTGGTTCAGCACACCGTTGTGCCAGGGGTACTGGCCGGAAACCAGCGCCGCGCGCGAGGGACAGCAGAGCGCCACGGTCGCGTAGGGCCGCTCGAAGCGCAGCCCCTCCGCCGCCAGCCGGTTGATGTTCGGCGATTGCGCCGGCCCACGCCCGCAGACCGTCTGCCACTGCTGCTGGTCGCTGACAAAGAGCAGGATATTCGGCTGGGTCATCAGTGTGCCCTTGCTCCCTCCGCCGCCTCGGCCTGGAGCGCGGCGAGCGGCGAATCGTCAATGTCGAGCGGCAGATCCACGCGGCCACGCCGCCGGCTCGACTCGTAGGTGGCGAAACTGAGCTCGGTCGCCCGCAGCGCCCGCCGGCCCGCCAGTTCCGGCTCGCGTCCCGCCTTGAGCGCGTCAACCAGGTCGAGCACGCCGCGCGCCACCACGGCGAGCGCGGGAGAATCGGCGGGCGTGTCGAGCGCCGTCCAGCCACTCTGCCCCCAGCCCCAGACGCGCACCGGCGGCCCATCCTGCACACCGACCTCGATGACGCCCTCCGCGCCGACGAGGCGGTTCTGCGCGGTCCAGCCGTGGTCGGGGCCAGTCACGACGAGAGCATGGACGTCGTTGACGAACTTGATGTGGCTCAACCCCTGTCCTTCGAGCGGGATGCCAAAGACCGTCCGGCCGTCGCGCAGGTCCACCTGACCCAGTACCCACTCGGCGGGTGTCTCGTCGTTGTAGAAATGGCACATGTCGAACCAGTGCGTGCCCCAGTCAAACAGGTCAATGCAGCGCATCTCCAATCGCTGCAAAGGGCCGATCGCGCCGGAGCGCAGGAGGTCGCGCGCCTGACGGAAGGGCGCCGCGAAGCGCCGCTGGTGGTTGAAGGTCAGTTGCGCGCCGTGGCGTTCGCAGGTTTCCACCATCCGCCTGGCCTCGCCCCAGGTCGGCGCCATCGGCTTCTCGCAGTGAATCGCGCGCACCCCGGCTTCCGCCGCCGCGATCACCATCGGGGCGTGCAGGTGCGGCCAGGTGCAAATACTGACGATGTCGAGGTTTTCGCGCGCCAGCATCTCCTGGTAGTCAGTGTAGAGATGGTCACCGCCGTGCTCGGCCTGGAACGCCCGCGCGTTCTCCTCGCTGATGTCGGCGAGCGCGACGATGCGGCAGTCGGGCGACTCCTCATACCCGCGCGCGTGCCAGTGCGACATGCCGAAGCCGGTCGCCCCATCCGTATTGCGCGGCCGTCCGCAGCCGATGATGCCTACGCGAAACTCGCTCATGCTCCTCCTCGTGGCCTGGCCCCCCCGGCCCCCCAATGCTGGGGGGCCGGGGGCCATCGCCATCCCGTTTACATACCCAGCTCGCGCAGATAGGCGCGGCTCACCGTCGCGCTCTCCAGCGCGGTCGCCTTCGTCGTCCGGTCGGTCTCGGCGATGAGCCAGCCGGTGAAGCCGGCACCGCGCAGAATCGCCAGGATGGCCGGAAAATCCACGCAGCCCTCGCCGAGTTCCGCGAAGAGACCCGCCGCGACGAAGCCCCGGTAGTTCCAGCCCGCCGCGCGCCCGCGCTCGATAATCGGCGCATGGCAATCCTTCAGGTGGACGGTCTTGATGCGGTCGGCG
>DASUBC010000634.1:0-3042 GCA_035763465.1 Thermomicrobiales bacterium | reverse complement strand
CATGGCGAACGAACCGGCCCGCTTCCGTGTGTCGCGTCGCGGCTTTTTGCAAATTACCGGCGCAAGTTTGGGGTTGGTGGTGCTCAGCGCCTGCGGCTCCGCCGCCGCCACGCCGACCACCGCGCCCGCCGCGACGACGTCTTCGAGCAGTTCCTCCACGACTAAGGCGGCGACCTCAGCCAGTAGCTCGTCCACGACTGCGGCGGCGACGTCAGCCGCGAGCAGCAGCACGTCGGCGGCGGGGGCGGCGTCAACGTCGGCCAGCAGCAGCGCCGCGTCCACGACCAAGGCGGCGTCCGCCAGCACGACGAGCGGCCCGGCCGTCATCAGCAAGCCGTTCGCCGGCAAGGAACTCAACATTCTGGGACCGAACCACCACACCTCGAATGTGCGCGACCTCTGGGTGCCGATTTTCCAGGACCAGACCGGGGCGAAGGTCAACTACACGGAGATCGGCAGCGGCGACGTTGACGCGAAGTACGCCGTCTTCGTCGCCTCGCAAGATTCGACCTTCGATACCTTCTACACCTGGGAAACACTCAGCGCGAAGTACGGCCCGGCGCTGATGGAAGACCTGACCGGCAAGGTGGACAAGGCGGCGCTCGATAGCCTGGTGCCCGCGCCGGTGAAGGCGTTCACCTTCCTGGGTAAACTCTACGGGCTGCCGTTCGACTCCAACCTCTCCATCTTCATGTGGAACACCGAGCTCTACAAGAACGCAGGGCTGGATCCCACTGTCGCGCCGCAGAGCTGGCAGCAGTTCATGGACTTCAGCAAGAAACTGACGACGGGCGGCAAGTACGCCACGCTCTTCACGTTCGGCGACGCCAATTCGGGCTTCGTCAGTTTCGCCCAGCTCTTCAACACGACCGGCGGGCAGCTGATCAGCGACGACCTGAAGAAACTGCAAATTGACAACGAGTTCGGCCTGGCGACGATGACGGCGCTGCAAGACGCGCACGTCAAGTCCAAAGTCGCCGACCCGTCCGGGGTGACGATCAGCAGCTCGATCGAGCAGGGCAAGGTCTTCCGGGGCGGCAACATGGCCCACTACTTCGCCTTCCCCAACCACTACACGCTCGCGCAAGACCCGACACAGTCGCAGATTGTGGGAAAGGCCGCGACGGGCATCGTACCGGGCATCAAACTCCGCAGTGCCTCGATCAACGGCTTCGAGGGCTACACGGCCAACAAGTACGGCAAGAACAAAGACGTGGCGCTCGCCTGGGTCAAGTTCGTCATCTCGCCGGATGTGCAGAAACTGGTGGCGCTGAAGTGGGGCCGGCCACCCGCGTTGCAGTCCACCTACGACGACCCCGAAGTCGCCAAGGCCGCGCCGCAGTTCGCGGCGGCCAAGGAGCAGGGCAAGTACCCGGCGATGCGCTACGGCTCGCCGTACTACTTCGATCTGGGCACGGTCGTCAACGACTGGACGCTGCGCGTCATCAAGGGCGAGAAGGAGCCGCAGGAAGCGATCACCGCCATCCAGAAGGATGGGCAGAAGGTGATTGACGATTACTGGGCGAAGGTGAAGTGATGAGTGATGAGTGACGAGTGGCTTATGTCAGCATGGGAGGCAGTGGATGGGCGTGGCGGTGTTGTGGTGTGCCCCGGCGGTTGAAACCGCGGGCTGAAGGCTGCGGCCACGAAGTCCGCCTGCGCGGACTAGGGTCAGAACAACGCCGGGGCTGATAGCTAGCGCAGTGATTGACCAGCCCTAGTCCCCGGAGGGGACTTCGTGGCGGCGCAGCCGCCCGTAGCCCCGGATTGCAATCCGGGGTGACCCTCAGCGGCACCGCGCCCGTCAGCACACTACCGCGCCGGCCAATGCCACTCATTACTCGTCACTCATCACTCGTCACTAACAAGGGGTGCCATGACGACGGCCTTGCCCGCCGAAAAGAAGCCGGTCGCGCCTTCGCTGGGGCAGCGCTTTCAGCGCCTGAATGAGTCGTACTTCGGGCTGTTGCTCATTTTGCCGACCGCGCTGCTACTGCTCGTCTTTCTGGTCTACCCGATCGCGTACGCCATCTCGATGAGCTTTCACCGGCTCGAATTGACGGTGTCGCCGGCCCAGAAGTGGGTCGGGCCGGCGAATTATGGGCGGATTCTGGGCGACCAGACGGTGCGCGATTCGATCGCGCGCACGCTCGGCTTCGCGGCGATGACGGTCGCCATCAGCGTGGCGCTATCGCTGACGCTGGCGCTGGTGCTGAACGAGTCGTTCCGGGGCCGCAAGCTGGTGCGCGTGCTGATTCTGCTACCCTGGGCGGTCGCGCCGGTGGTCAACGGCGTCATGTGGCGCTACCTCTTCCAGAGCAACTATGGGCTGGTGAACGCGGTACTGGCGCGTGTGGGCCTCATCTCGCACTATCAGGTCTGGCTGGAGAACGCGCAACTGGCGCTGCTGATCGCGGCGGTGGCGACCGCCTGGAAGGGGATGCCCTTCGAGACGCTGATTCTGCTGGCGACCTTGCAGAGCATCCCCGAATCGCTCTTTCGCGCCGCGAAGATGGACGGGGCGGGGGTCTTCGCGCGCTTCCGCTACATCATCCTGCCGCATCTTCGCAACACGCTCATCTTCGTCGTGCTGCTCGAAACGATCGTCTCGCTGCAAGTCTTCGACCTGATCTTCACGCTGACGCGCGGTGGACCGGGCCAGGGCACGGTCGTGCTCAGTTATCTGGTCTACATCAACGCCTTCGAGCGCCTGAGCCTCGGCCCTGCCTCGGCGATGGCGATTCTGCTGACGCTGCTGATCATGGTGTTGAGCGCGATCGGGTTCGTGCTGATGACGCGGCGGGGCCGGAGAGTCGGGCAGACGGGCAGTCGGGCAGTCGGGCAGTGACGGGGTATGGCCTCAGTGAGGGAGAAGGGAGAGTGAGCGCGCGGAATTACCGCGATCTCGTGGCCTGGCAGAAGGGAATGGATCTGGTGGCGGGCGTTTATGCCGCGACGCGGACTTGGCCGAAGGAGGAGACCTTCGGGCTGGTCAACCAGATTCGTCGGGCGGTCGTGTCCATTCCCGCGAATATTGCCGAG
>DASUBC010000633.1:0-2627 GCA_035763465.1 Thermomicrobiales bacterium | reverse complement strand
ACGGCGCTGGACGAGCGCGGCCGGCGTGTGGAAGTGCTCGATGGCGACGAAATTCGCGAGCACCTGAGCAAGGGGCTGGGTTTCAGTCGCGAGGACCGCGACACGAATATCCGCCGCATCGCCTACGTCGCGAAGGTTATCAGCCGCGCGTGCGGCGTCGCCATCACCGCCGCGATTTCGCCGTACCGGGCGACGCGCCAGGAGGCGCGCGGCTCTATCGGCCGCTTCATCGAGGTCTACGTGCGCTGTCCGCTGGATGAGCTGGTGCGGCGCGACGTCAAGGGCCTCTACGCGCGGGCGCTGCGCGGCGAGATCGGTCAGTTCACGGGCGTCTCCGACCCCTACGAAGAACCGCAGGCGCCGGAAGTAACGGTCGAGACCGACCGCGAGCGGCCCGAGGAGAGCGTGACGAAGGTGCTGGCCTACCTGGAGAGCGCCGGCTACCTGACGCCCGCGAACGGGCAGATCGCACCGCACGGTGGGCGGCTGGTGAATCGGCTGGCGTCGCCCGCCCAGGCGGTGGAACTGCGGAAGCGGCTCGGCGGCCTGCCGCGCGTGACGCTCAACGCGCGTACCCTGTCGCTGCTTGATCTGCTGGCGGTCGGCGCGTACAGCCCGCTCGACGGGTTTCTCGGCCAGGCCGACTATGAGAGTGTGCTGGACCGGCTGCGACTGGCGAATGGTCTGCCCTGGTCTATCCCGATCACGCTTGGCGTCACGCCAGCGCAGGGCGAGTCGCTGCGTGAAGGTGAAGGGGTGGCGCTGGCCGACGAGGCGGGGCGCGTCATTGGCGTGCTGGATCTGCGCTCGCGCTACGAGCGGCAGACCGAGCGCGAGGCGGCGGCGGTCTACCGCACGACCGAGGACGCGCACCCCGGTGTGGCCGCGCTGCGCCGCCAGGGCACGGTGCTGCTGGCCGGGCCGGTGACGGTGCTGGAACGCCGCCGGCCTGCCGGCTTTGAGGACGTCGCGCTCGACCCCGCCGAAACGCGGCGGATCTTCGCGGAACGGGGCTGGCGCACGGTTGCTGGCTTCCAGACACGCAACCCCATTCACCGCGCGCACGAGTATCTGACGAAGGTCGCGCTGGAAGTGACCGATGGGCTGCTGCTGCACCCGCTGGTTGGTGAGACGAAGTCGGACGACGTGCCGGCTGATGTGCGCCTGCGCTGCTACCGGGAACTCTTCGCCCATTACTACCCGCAAGATCGCGTGCAGCTGGCGGCGCTGCCGGCGCCGATGCATTACGCCGGGCCGCGTGAGGCGATTCTGCACGCGCTGATTCGCAAGAACTACGGCTGCACGCACTTCATCGTCGGGCGCGACCACGCCGGCGTCGGCAACTACTACGGCACCTACGATTCGCAGCACATCTTCAGCGAATTCGCGCCGGGCGAACTCGGTATCACGCCGCTCTTCTTCGAGCACGCCTTCTACTGCCGGGCGTGCGGCAGCATGGCGACGACGAAGAGTTGCCCGCACGACGGCGATAGCCGGGTGATCTTGAGTGGCACGAAGGTGCGCGAACTGCTGCGCGCCGGCCAGTTGCCGCCGCCGGAATTCAGCCGGCCGGAGGTCGCGCGCATCCTGGTGGGTGCGATGGCAAGCAATGGCGCGGTGCAGCCCGTCGCGGCCGGCGACGACGATTAGGGAGTAGCCCTCACCCCCTGGCCCCCTCGCCCGCCTTGCAGGCGAGGGGGAATTGCCGATGAGTTGAGGAGTGTTCCCCCTCGCCCGCCCCACGGGCGATGGGGACAGGGGTGAGGGCTGTAGCAGTAGGACGATTCGGAAAGGGAGGAAGCAGGCATGGCAGCGAGCAATGGGTATGCCCGGCAGGACGCGCTAGTGGATACCGCATGGGTCGCGGCGCATCGCGAAGATGCGGATGTGCGGCTGGTCGAAGTGGATGTGAACACCAACGCCTACGACGAAGGGCACATCCCCGGCGCGGTGGGCTGGAACTGGCAGACGCAGTTGCAGCGCCGCCCGGTGCGCGATTTTCCGACCGCCGACGAGTGGGCGGCGCTGCTGGGCCAGGCGGGCATTGGGCCGGAGACGCAGGTCGTGCTCTATGGCGACAACCACAACTGGTTCGCGGCCTACGCCTACTGGCTCTTCGCGCTCTACGGTCACACGAATGTGCGCCTGCTGAATGGCGGCCGGCAGAAATGGCTCGATGAAGGTCGCCCGGTAACAACCGACGCGCCGTCGTACCCGGCGGTCGTCTATCCAACGCCGCCCTACAACGCCAGCCTGCGGGCGCTGCGCGACGACATCCTGCGCCGGCTCAGTGGCAATGGGATCGCGCTGGTGGACGTCCGCAGTCCCGGCGAATACAGCGGCGAACTGCTGGCGCCGGCGAATCTGCCGCAGGAGGGCGCGCAGCGCGGAGGACATATCCCCGGCGCGCGCAACATCCCCTGGAGCAGCGTCGTCGGCGAGGACGGCACGTTCAAGTCCGCGTCCGACCTCACCGCCCTCTACGGTGGGCAGGGCGTCACGCCGGACAAAGAAGTCTTCACTTACTGCCGGATTGGCGAGCGCAGCGCGCACACCTGGTTCGTGCTCACCCAGCTGCTGGGCTACCCCACCGTCCGCAACTACGACGGCTCCTGGACGGAGTGGGG
>DASUBC010000632.1:0-2630 GCA_035763465.1 Thermomicrobiales bacterium | reverse complement strand
AGAACATCTTCGCGGTCGATCCGCAGGCGGTGGCCCAGCGATTCGTCGGGTTGCCGGCTATTCAGCACGCCGAGGTCTCACTCGCGCTCCCCGATCGGCTGGTCGTCCGCGTGGTGGAGCGCCAGCCCGCGCTTGTCTGGCAGGTCGGCGCCGATCGCTTTCTGCTCGACGCCGGTGGCATGGTGCTCGCCCAGAACCCACCTGCGAACATCGCGCCCGATCTGCCAGGCGTCACGGTCCACGACCTTGCCGCGCCGGTGGTCGGCGACCGGGTGGATCAAGGGCCGGTTGACGCCAGCCTGGCGGTCGCCCGCCGTGCTGACCAGTTTGGGCTGCACGTCACCGCGCTCGACTACACCCCGGCGACCGGCCTCACGCTGGGGTTGGCTGGCGCTCCGCCCGTCGTGATCGGCAGCGCCGCGCGCCTCGACGACAAACTCGCCGCCGTCGTGGTCGTGTTGCACGACGACCCTGAGCATGGTCGGGGCTGGAAAGTGCTCAACGTCACAGACCCCGACCGGCCATTCTACACGACCAGATAAGCCGCCAGATACGCTCTGCGCCACCCACCTGAGCGCCATGTGACGAGATTGCCCCAAAATTGCTTACGGATGCTAGTTGACCGTATAGTAATTCATCGTTACAATGTGTACGTACGGGCGTATGGGGTGGTATCCAGGGACGTTTCTCTGTGGTATACTGCGACTACGTGCTGTAGTTGGCGCGAAGTAGCTCGTGTTGCAGGCAGCTGTGAACGCGGGCGAAGGCGAAAGAGAGGGCGGCGCAATGCCGCAAGGACCAGCGGTCGTCGCGATCGATCTTGGGACGAGTAAAGTCTGTGCCGTGGTCGCCGAAGGTCTGGCCGATGGCCGGACCGGGATCCTGGGCGTGGGCCTGTGCCCCGTGCAAGGCATGGCGAAGGGTGTCGTCGCCGATCTCGATGATGTCGCCGCAGCGGTCGCGCAGGCGATCGAACGGGCCGAGCGCAACTCGGGCTACCAGGCGCTCTCCGCCTTCATCAGTGTCTCCGGAGCGCACCTTTTTTCCGCGAACGGACGCGGAGTTGTTGTCTTGCCGCGCGAGCGCGACGAGGTGACAACCGCCGATGTCGCCCAGGTACTCGAAGCCGCCAGCACTCGGCCAAGCCTCGCGCACAATGACATTCTCCACATCCTGCCGCGTACGTACATTTTGGACGGACAGTCGGGTGTCGCCGATCCGATCGGCATGACCGGCAGCCGGCTGGAGGTCGAGGCGCATGTTATCGGTGGGTCGGCCACCGCGATTCGCAATGTCGTCCGCAGCGTCGAGCGGGCCGGCGTCGAAATTGACGATCTGGTGCCGGAGCCGCTGGCCGCCGCCGAAGCGGTATTGACGGCCGCCGAGCGCGAGATGGGCGTAGCGCTGGTAGACATCGGCGCGGGCACGACCGATCTGGCGGTCTTTGTCGAACACGCCATCTGGCACACGGCCGTCCTCCCCATTGGCGGCAACCATTTGACGAACGATCTCTCTATCGTCTTACAACTCCCGTTTGAGTCAGCCGAGCAGGCGAAACTCACCTGGGGCCGGGCGATGCCTGCGCCGGGGTTGCCTGACGCCGCCGACGAAGCTGATCAGGTCGAAGTCGAGGGCTTCGAGGGCGCGCCGCGCGTGGTCTCGCGCCGGATGGCCCACGAGGTGCTCGAAGCGCGCCTGGAGCAGATATTGCATCTGGTCGGCAAAGAGCTGCGCGAGAGTGGCTGCGATGGTCCTTTGCCCGGTGGTCTGGTGCTAACCGGCGGCACGGCGCTCCTGCCGGAGGTCGCGGAGTTGACGCAACAGGTGCTCGGCATGAGAGCGCGCGTCGGCACACCGCGCCGGCTCGCCGGCTTGGGCGATTCGCTCGGTGGGCCGGCGTTCGCCACCGGCGTCGGCCTGGCGCAGTGGGCGATCGCCCGGCAGCAATTATCGGTCGCCGCGCGCCGCGCGGCCCGCGCTCCTGGTCGACGCGCGCAGGGCAGGGGCTGGCGGGGCAATCTGCGGGGCTGGTTGCGTGAATTGTTACCCTAGGACCGGTGCGGTAGCGCGGTCGAGAGTATGGGCGAAACCGGGCGCGCTGAGAACGCTCCCCGCCCGAACGGATGGCAGGCGAAACGAGCAAGGCCAGCCGGCGGACGGCTGAGCGCGCGAGAGGAGTACGCGAGTGTCAGGAGGATCGCGCATGTACGGATCGTCCTTCTCTTTCAATGACGTGGAGAATTTCGCCCACATCAAAGTCATCGGTGTCGGTGGCGGTGGCAGTAACGCCATCAACCGCATGATCGAAGCGGGTGTGCAGGGCGTCGAATTCATCACCGTCAACACCGACGCCCAGGCCCTCGTCCATTCCCACGCCCCGGTCACGCTGCGGATTGGCGACAAACTGACGAAGGGTCTGGGCGCGGGCGGCAATCCGCAAGTTGGGTCCAAGGCCGCCGAGGAGAGTAGCGAGTCGCTCTTCGACTCGCTGCGCGGGTCGGACATGATCTTTGTGACGGCGGGGATGGGCGGCGGCACCGGCACCGGCGCCTCGCCGATCATCGCCCAGATCGCCAAGGAGGTCGGCGCCCTCACCGTGGGGGTCGTCACCAAACCGTTCGAGTTCGAAG
>DASUBC010000631.1:0-3024 GCA_035763465.1 Thermomicrobiales bacterium | reverse complement strand
ACGGCGCCGGCTGAGGCTAGACAGCCGGGACGACATGCCGTACAACCCTCCTGGCCGAGCGCGGCGCCAGCGGCGAACGTCGCCACAAGGCGCGCACCCGGCCAGGAGGTTCATGATGTCCAGCAGCGCGCCGCCATATCCTCCCAGCCCGGCGCTCACACTCGCCGCCGTGGCGGAGCCAGCGACCCGGCGCGACGACCTCGATGGTGACAACTGGCCGCTCACCTGGGCCGCCGACGGCGCGCTGTACGCCGCCTATGGCGATGGCTGGGGTTGCCGGCCGCTCGCGCCGGATACCAAACGGAACACCGGGCTGGTGCGGCTCGTCGGCCGCGCCGAGGACGGCCAGGGGACCGAGGTCACGATGCCGTGGTTCGGCGGCGGCGCCGAGAACCCGAACTTCAAGGGCTGCGGCCTGCTGGCTGCCGGTGGGGTACTCTATCACTTCCTGCGCTACCAGGCGGCCATCCCGACGCGCCCGACCCGCCAGCAGCGCGCCGCCGCGCTGATCTGGTCCGCCGACCTCGGACGCACCTGGGCGGGCGCCACCTATAGTGCGGATATCCACGACATCGCGCTCTTCTTCGACGAGCCGGACCACGCCTTCCACTCGCCCACCTTCCTCCAGGCGGGGCGGGATTACGCGCTGGCGCAAGACGACTATGTTTACCTCTACTCCCCGCATGAAGACCACCGCCGGGCCAACGACCGGCTCGACCTGGCCCGCGTGCGGCGCGAGGCGATTCCAGAGCGCACAGTCTACGCGTTCTTCGCCGGTCTGGACGAGCGCGGGCGGCCCGCCTGGACGCCTGACATCGCCCGCCGCCGGCCAATCTTCACCTGGCCCGGTCACGTCAGTTGCGGCGACATCGTCTACAACGCCGCAGTTGGGCGCTATCTGCTGGCGACCTGCGGCGGGGAGGAGAGCGGCCAGAGCAGCCTGGCGTTTTTCGACGCGCCCCACCCCTGGGGGCCGTGGACGACGGTCGGGTATGTGCCACACTGGGGCAGCGGGCGGGATGGCGACTACCGTTACGATCCGCGCCTGCCTGTGAGCTGGCTGAGCGACGACGAGCTGGCGGCGGTCCTGGTCTACTCCGACCGCCGCCCCGCCGACAAACTCAATTTCCAGCGGGTGCGGTTCGCCCGCGTGGGCAGTTGACGCGCGGAAAGGAGGACGCGCCGATGCAGACTGGCGCCCCGTTCGACTGGCACACCGCCGCGCCGGCAGAGGCCGGTTTCGACACCGGCCGGCTAGAGGCACTCCGCGCGGGGCTGGCCGCGCGCGACACACACGCGCTCTTCATCGCGCGCGACGACCGGATCGCCTGCGAGTGGTATGCCCCTGGCTGGCACGCGGCCCGGCAGCACTACACGGCCTCGCTGGCGAAAGCCCTGGTGGGTGGGGTGTCGCTGCTGCTCGCCCTCGGCGACGGCCGCCTGGACCTGGACGACCCCGCCGCCCGCTTCGTCCCGCAGTGGGCGAACGAGCCACGCAAGGCCGCGATAACGATCCAGCACCTGGCGGCGCACGCCTCCGGACTGGCGGACGCCGAGCAGGACGACCTGCCGCACGACCAGCTCCCTGGCTGGAAGGGAGCCTTCTGGCGGCGCGACCCTGACCCGTTCACGCTCGCGCGCGACGCGGCGCCGGTCCTCTTTCCACCGGGCAGCGCCTATGCTTACAGCAACCCCGGTATGGCGATACTGGCCTACTGCGTCACCGCCGCCATGCAAACTGACCTCCGCACGCTGCTGCGGGAGCGCGTCTACGCGCCGATCGGCCTGCGCGATGATGAGTGGTCGCTCGGGTATGACACCACCTATCACGTAGACGGCCTGCCGCTCTGCGCCAACTGGGGCGGTGGGATGTTCACGGCGCGGGCGGCGGCGCGCGTCGGGCGGCTGCTGCTGCGCCGGGGCGACTGGGACGGGCAGCCGTTGCTGGATGCCGCACTGGCGCATCGCGCCGCGCTGCCTGCCGGCTCTGCACCGGCACACAGTGACGCCGATCCGGCTCCCGCAATCGGGCTGTGCTTCTGGACGAACGCGACCGGAGTGTGGCCGGAAGCGCCGCGCGACCTGTTCGGCGGCGCGGGAGCCGGGCAGCAGGTGCTGCTGGTAGCGCCCAGCCTCGGCCTGATCGCGGTCCGCAACGGCGGGCCGCTGGATGACCCACGCGAGGCGACTTTCTGGGGTGGACTTCGCCGCCACGTCATCGCCCCCCTGCTGGACACTATCCGCTGACTGCGGCAAGTGTGGATGGCACGGCGCTTGCGACGTTTGCCCCAGACCCTGGTGAGAGGGCCATGGAAGGAGGTTTACAACCACAGTCCAATGGACCAGTAAACACATGGGTCAACCGCAAGAGGGGTGGCAACGCCCCTCTTGTGTTTTTCCTGTGGCAAGCAGAATAGGACCGCTGGCTGCACAGCCGCCGCTGAGCGCGCTATGATGCCACACAGGGACGTGGCAGTGAGTAACCTGTGAGCGATACGGTGAAGCGCGAGCGCAGGCGCGAGGAGGAAGGCGATGGCGCTGCAATCAATCAATCCGGCGACCGAAGAATCGCTGGCGAAGTACCAACTGCTGGAACCGGGACAGGCCGGCGCGCTGCTGCAAGAGGCGTACGATACCGCCGCCCGGTGGCGCGCGACGACCTACCCGGAGCGCTCGACGTTGCTGCGCCGGGCCGGGGAGGTATTGCGCGCGAACGCGGGGCGCTACGCCGGCCTGATCACCGCCGAGATGGGCAAGCCGATTGTCGAGGCCGAGGCAGAGATCGAGAAGTGCGCCGGGAACTGCGATTACTTCGCGGAGCACGCCGCCCAGTTCCTCGCCGACGAGCCGATCGCGTCGCCCGCGCGCGAGAGTTATGTCGCCTTCGAGCCGCTGGGCGTCGTCCTGGCGATCATGCCCTGGAACTTCCCGTTCTGGCAGGTCTTCCGCTTCGCCGCGCCCGCGCTGATGGCCGGCAACACGGCGCTCTTGAAGCACGCCAGCAATGTGACCGGCTGCGCGCTG
>DASUBC010000630.1:0-5017 GCA_035763465.1 Thermomicrobiales bacterium | reverse complement strand
AGCCACGAGTTCTTGTTTACCTGGCCGCCCTTTGCCAGGGGTGGCCGGTTGCGCGTCTGCTAGCGGAGCAACGGTACATCGAGCCTGGTAGATGGGGCGGCAGAGGCGGAAGCCTCTGTTTTTTTATTGCGCGGCGATCGGCCAGATGGCGGCGGCCGTTTCTGGGCGAGCGGGAAGGAAGGGTGGAGAACGATGCTGGTGGTGATGCGGCTGGGCAGTTCGCAGGTGGAGGTAGACGCGGTCCGTACTCACGCGGTGGATGCGGGCTACAACGCGAGTATCTTTGCCGGGGCGGAACGCACGATTGTCGGTATCGAAGATGGGACGGCGACGGAACTCAAGGCCCGGCTGGAGACGCTGCCCGGCGTGGCTGAAGTGGTCTGTGACACCACGCCGCGCGCGGTGGAGACCAGTGACCTGCGGATCGAGAGCATCCGACCGCTCGTGCCGCCCGCGATTCTGCTGGAACAGTTGCCGCTGCCGCCGGAAGGCACGATCGTGGTCAGCCGGGCGCGCGGCGAGATCAGCCGCATTCTCAACGGTGAGGACGATCGGCTGGTGATCGTGGTCGGCCCGTGCTCGATCCACGATCGTCCGGCCGCGCTCGACTACGCGCGCCGCCTCAAGGCAATTGCCGACGAACTTGCCGACGACTTGTGCATCGTCATGCGCGTCTACTTCGAGAAGCCGCGCACCACGGTTGGCTGGAAGGGGTTGATCAACGACCCGTATCTCGATGAGAGTTTCGCCGTCAACGACGGTCTGCAGCTGGCCCGCCGGATTTTGCTCGAATTGACCGCCCTTGGTCTGCCGGCGGGCACCGAATTTCTCGACCCCATTTCGCCGCAGTTCTTCGCCGACGCCGTCGCCTGGAGCGCGATCGGGGCGCGCACGACCGAGAGCCAGGTTCATCGCCAGGTCGCGTCGGGGTTGTCCATGCCGGTCGGCTTCAAGAATGGCACGGGCGGCGGGGTGCAGCTGGCGATTGACGCGGTCCACGCCGCGCGCTACTCGCATCGCTTTCTGGGAGTCACGGAGCAAGGGCTGGCGGCGATCGTCGCCACGCGCGGCAATCCGGATTGTCACATTATATTGCGCGGCGGCCGGACCGGGCCGAACTACGACGCCAAACATGTGCAGCAGGTGTTGCAGTCGCTACGGAAGGCTGGGTTGGCGCCGCAGCTGATGGTGGATACCAGCCACGGCAATAGCGACAAAGATTTTCACAAGCAGCCGGTGGTCGCGCGCACCGTGGCCGAACAGGTCGCGGCCGGCGAGCACGGGATTATCGGCGTCCTGATGGAGAGCTTTCTGGTGGACGGCCGCCAGGAACTCGTGGACAAGGAGACGCTGGTCTACGGACAGAGTATTACCGACAGTTGCATGGGCTGGGAAATGACCGTTCCAGTGCTCCGTGACCTGGCCGCCGCCGTGCGCGCCCGGCGTGAGCACAAGCCGGCCTGAGCAGGCGCTTGCCAGTGGCGAGATGCCGCTGCCTGGCCGGAGCGGGAAATGCGCCGCGCCCCTGGTCAACTAACCAGGGGCGCGGCCATTCGGGCGGCAGGCGCCGGGTTAGCCGGAAATCGCCGTGATCTTGGCGGGCATCGCGTGGCCGTTGGGCATGGTGATGTTCAGTGAATCCCCGGCGTGGTGGCCCAGCAGAGCCCGGCCGACCGGCGATTCGTTCGAAATCTTCCCCTCGCGCGGTTTAGCCTCGACCGGGCTGACAATGGTATAGGTCTCCTCTTCGCCGTCGAGGATAACGGTCACTGTCGAACCGAGCGCCACGGCCCGGCGGCCCTTCCCTTCCGGGGTGTCAATAATGGTGGCGCGGCGCAAAATGTCCTCAATCTGGCGAATGCGCGCTTCCATCAGTCCCTGATCGTTCTTCGCGGTATCATATTCGGCGTTCTCGCGCAGGTCGCCAAGCTCGCGCGCGGCCTGAATGCGCTGCGACATTTCGCGCCGCCCGCTCACCGTAAGCTGGTTATATTCTTCGCGCAGTTTTTGAAGCCCTTCTTCGGTCATGGGAATGGGTGAACGATCCATATGGTTCTCCTACTTTCCTCGCCCACGGCTCCTGCGTTACGCAAACTCGTATTTGCCGTAACCGCGCGCTACCCAAGCGTGAACGTTGGGTAAACGACCATCGTGTGGACGACGGCACTATGGCCCGGCAAGACGCTTGCCATTATACACCCGCGAGCAGTAACCGAAAAACGTGAGCGCGTGAGCATGTGCGTCGTGAGCAGGTGTAAGTCAGGATGGCGTCTAGCGGCAGGCGCAACGCCATCTTGACAATCGTACGACCCTCACACTTGGGTAGCAGCGGGCGCTGTCTTGCCCGGTTTGGCGCTGACCCGGCGACTGAGAGACATGTTCCGCTTCGTTGGCCCCAGAGCTCTCAGCCCTCAGACCTATGTTGATCTACACGAAGCCGAAGTCGCCGCAGTATACGAGGAGTTGCGCTCTGCCTTCGCTCGCGCGGCGGCGACGAGACCGAATGGCCCCGCGAGCATCATGTCCCCGTGCGGCACGGCTTCGTACCAGCCGAGCGGTCGGGCCAGCCCGCGATTCGGCCCGGTGACGGCGACGAAATCAAACGCGGCGGTCGGTCGGTAGTCCGCATGAACGATCGCGCCGTGGCCGTCTTCGGCAAAGACTTCCTCGAAGCCGAGCGTGCCGGCGCGCAACGCCGTGACGAGTTCGTGCAGCCGTTGCGCGGATAGCAGGTGCGTGTGATGTTCGAAGAGACCCAGCATCCGCCGCCCGCGCAGGAGCACGGCGAAGGTGTGCATGTTGCCGATGTTGACCAGGATCGCGCCGTCGGCCGCGTGCGCCGCGACGACCGGGTCTTCGAGCGCGCCCCACACCCCGGCCGCGCCGGTGTCCATCACGGTCGCGCCAGGCAGTGCGGCGCGCGCCGCCGCCATCCGCGTCAGGTAGGGCGGCAGGTCGTCGTCGTAGACCATCAGGCTGAGGTCGCCGCCTGCCTCGATGAGGCGCTGCAAGTGCTGGAAGCGAAACCGGCGGTTGCTCAGTTCCAGCGATTCGCCGTGGTCAAAGACCGCGACGGCATACCGCTCCGGCATGGTGACTTCGAAGCGGGCGAGTGTCTCGGCAAGCGCCATCGGGTCGAGGTCGCCCATCACGATCGGCGTCGCGCCCAGCACTGGCGCCGCGACAATCTGCACGCCGAGCGCCTCGACCCGGCGCGGGTTGTCGTGGAGTGTCTTCGCGGCAGCTGGCGACGCGTAGACCGGCAATCCGGCCGCAAGGTGCGCCGCCACCGCGTCCGACGATGCGCCGCCACCCATCACCACGCCGGTCAGGTAGATAGGCTGGCCGGCGGCGGTGGCGCGACGGATGCGCGCGGCGACGATCTGCGTCTGGGCCGGCAGCACCAGCTGCACGCAGTTCTCGTAGGGCTGGTCGCTTTCCCACAAGAGGATATCCTGGGTGCCCGCGCCGACATCAATTGCCAACATGCGTTCTTTCGTCATGCCCCCGCCCCGTCTTCTTGCCGCATTCAGACCGCTATGCTGGTAGCCGCCAGCGTCGGGCGGTCGAGGCGCAACGGCGCGATCGCGACCGGCGGTGTATCGCTGGCGGCGGCTTCGGCCAGGCGCTTGCCGAGCGCGATGCCGAAGGGCATACCGTGGCCGCAGAAGCCGCCCGCGACCCACACGCCCGGCAGACCCGGCGCGCGGTCGGCGACCGGCAGGTAGTCGGGCGTAAAGGCCATCAGCCCGGCCCAGCGGCGCGCGACACGCAGATTCGCCAGTTGCGGAAAGAGGCGTGGGAAGATACCTTCCAGCGCGGTCTGCACGGCGGGCGTCGTCGCGCATTCGCGCAGCCCTACCTCGCCGCCTGGCGCGACGGCGCGGCAGCCGCCGAGAACGATTGAGCCGTCGAGCGCCTGCTGCCAGTACTCGCCGGTCGGCGTGACCGCCGCGCCGACGCCGGTGGTGAAGACGCGCGGCAGCGGCGCGTAGGCCAGCACCTGCCCGCGCACCGGCGTGATGACGCCGGCGAGGGCGGGTACGAGTTCGTCTGTCAAGGCGTTCGCCGCGACGATGACCGCTCCGGCCTCGACCGCGCCACGCGAGGTGGCGACATGGGTCGCGCCATGCACCGGCGTCAGACCCCTGACCGTCGCCTGGCAGAGCCGCGTGCCGTGCTTGCGGGCGGCAGTGGCGAGGCCGCGCACCAGTTTCGCGGAGTGGACCAGGCCGTTCTCCGGGCCGTAGAGACCGCCGCGAATCTCCGGGCCGAGTGGTGTGTTGATGAGCTCTTGCACGCCCGCGCGATCGAGCAGTGTGCCGGGAAATCCTTCGGCCTGGAGCGCCGCCACCGTGCGCTGTTGCCCCGCGTACTGCTCGTCGTTCAGCGCCAGGTTCAGGCTGCCCGGCTCGCGATAGTCGCAGTCGAAGCCTTCGTCGGCCAGGATGTCGCGCAGCAGCGGCTTCGTCTCCAGCGTGAGCTGCCAGACAGCGCGGGTCGCCTCGCGACCCACGCGCGCGACTGCCCCCAGAAAACCCTCGGCGGCGCCAGTGGTGACAAAGCCCCCGTTGCGGCCGGTCGCGCCCCAGCCGATCGCTTGCTGCTCGATCAGCACCGGCCGCGCGCCACCGCGCGCCAGAAAGTACGCGGTGGCCGCGCCGAGTATCCCGCCGCCGATGACGGCGACATCGGCGGTCGCGGGCAGGTCGTCGGCCGGCACACCCGCGTCGGACGCGGTCGCGTGCCAGTGGCTCAGGTCGCTAGCGGCGGTCATCAATTATTCCCCCTCGTTCCAGTACGATACGCGCGTTTATGGCGACATGATGATGGAGGAAGAGAGGGGCTGTCAATTGCCACGCTTGCCCGGCAGGTGGCGCAGCGCGCCATCCGCCAGAATTGACGCAGCGCGGCGGGCTGGCTATGCTAAACCGGCGGCAGCGCGCACGACATATCCCCTGCGATTGTGGCGGCAGCGCGGTGAGTGAGGAGCACAACATGGCCGAGACGGGCGCGG
>DASUBC010000629.1:0-4686 GCA_035763465.1 Thermomicrobiales bacterium | reverse complement strand
CGCGCGCGATGCCGAGGTCGAGGTGGGCGGTTGGCTCATCGAGCAAGAGCAAGTCCGGCTCCTGCGCCAGCGCGCGAGCCAGCGCGACCCGCTGCCGCTCACCGCCCGAGAGTTCGCCCAGGCGGCGCGCGGCCAGGTCTGCACACTCGGCGGCGACCAGCGCCCGCCACGCCGCCTCGTAATCGGCCGGGCCTTCCGTCTGCCAGGCGCGCAGGTGCGGCGTGCGGCCCAGCATTACCAGCTCGGCGGCGGTGAAGCCCTCAGGCAGCAGCGGCGTCTGCTCGACCATCGCCACGCGCCGGGCCACCTCGCCGCGCGGCAGCACCCGCACCGGCTGCCCGGCCAGCAGCGCCTCACCCGCGCTCGCCCGCAGTCCACCGCCGATGACGCGCAGCAGCGTGCTCTTCCCCGAACCGTTCGGTCCGAGCAGCCCCACAAACTCCCCCGGCGCGACCGCCAGCGACACCTCGCGCAGCACTGCCCGCTCGCCGTAGGCGAAGCGCACGCCACGCACGGCGATGATTGCGGATTGTGGATTGTGGATTGTGGATTGGACATGCCTGCTGATCATCGCACTGCCTCAAGAGAATATCTATGCCCTGATAAGGCTAAATCCACAATCAGAAGGTTTGTCGCTTGCCGCGCCGCAAGAGATAGAGGAAGAAGGGCGCGCCGCAGAGCGCAGTCAGCACACCTACTGGAATCTCACCCGGCGCCAGGATGGAGCGCGCCAGGCCATCGGCGACGATCAGGAAGATCGCGCCGGCCACGAGCGATAGCGGCAACAGCGTGCGGTGGTCCGGCCCCCAGATGAGCCGGACGATGTGCGGCACGATCAGCCCGACGAAGGCGATCAGGCCGCTGACCGAGACGGCGGCGGCGGTCATGAGCGTCGCCGTAATCACCAGGATGAGTTTCAGTTTCTCCACGTCAATGCCCAGCGCGCGCGCGCCCTCCTCGCCGAGTTGTAGTGCGTTGAGCAGCCGCGCGGCCGGCAACAGCACCAGTGAGCCGAGCGCCAGATAGGGCACGACCAGCGCCGTCTGCCGCCAGGAGCCGGTCGTGAAGCCGCCGAGAATCCAGCCGTAAATCGCCAGCAGTTTCTCGCCGTGCCAGTACATCAGAAACGAAGTCATGGCCGAGGCCAGCGCACTGACCGCCACGCCGGCCAGCAGCAGCGTCGTCAGCGGCGTCGTGCCGCCGACCCGCGCCAGCCCGTAGACCGCGCCGACCGCGATCAGCGCGCCCGTGAAGGCGCACCACTGCGTCGCGCCAAAGTGATAGAGCGCCAGCGGCAGCGGCAGCACCGCCGCGATTGTCGCGCCGAGCGCCGCGCCCGACGCCACGCCGATCAGGTACGGATCGGCCAGCGGATTGCGAAAAAGCCCCTGATAGGTCGCGCCCGAGACCGCCAGCGCCGCTCCAACCAGTCCGGCGAGAATGACGCGCGGCAGCCGGATCGTAAAGATGATCGTCTCGTACGAGGCCGGCCACGCGCCGTGCGTCACGCCGGGGACATGGAGCCGCGCCGCGACCATCCGCGCGATGGTCGGGAGCGGAATTCGCACCGACCCCCAGGCGGCGGCCAGCAACACTGTCACGACCAGGAGCAGCGCCAATACCACGACCGCCGGCCAGCGCACGCGCCGCAACCCCGGCAACGGCGCGCTCTCCTCGCCGACAACAGCCGTAGGCCGCGCCAGCGCCGCCAGCTCGCGCCACCGCCCCACATCGGGCGCCGCATCCGGTCGCGGCTCAGTCCGCATCAGCCTCACCCCTCACCCCTGAAGCCAGCCCCAACCTGCAACCTGTAACCTGTAACTCGTCAGCGGTACAACTCCGGGTGAATCGCCAGCGCCAGTTGTTCCAGTGCGTCCACGACGCGCGGGCCAGGCCGGTTCGTCAGGTCGGGGTTGAGCGCGGCGATTCGGCCATTCTTGACCGCGCTGACGCCCGACCAGCCGGCCCGCGCTTTGACACTCTCCGGTGTCACGCCCTGGTTCTCGTCGCTGAGAATGATCACTTCGGGGTCTTTGGCGATGATCTGCTCGACACTGAGCGTCGGGTAAGGCGTGCTGGCGTCGGCCGCGATATTCGTCCCACCTGCGCGCGTGATCAGATCGTCAACGAAGGAGTGTGGACCGGCGGTATAGAACTGCGTGGGGTCGAGCTCGAAGAAGACGCGCGGCTTCGTCGTCGCGTTCTTCAAGCGCGTGGCGACGGCGGCGATCCGCGCCTCCAGGCCGCCGCGCACCTGCGCCGCCTGGGCGTTGACATCGGCGAGCTGGCCGACCAGGCTGAGGTCCGCCAGCACACCAGGCAGATCGGGTGGATTGAGTACAACCACCGTCAGGTTGCGCCCCGTCAGCGCCGTGAGCAGATCCGGCGCGGTGATGCCGGAGGCGAGGATCAGGTCGGGCTGCAGGGCAACCACCTGCTCCAGATTCGTGCCCGCGAACCCGCCGACCTTCGGCTTCGCCTTCGCCTCGGCGGGGTAATCGGAGTTATCATCCACGCCGACCACCCGGTCGGCCAGACCGAGAGCATAGAGAATTTCGGTATTGCTCGGCGCGAGCGAGATAATGTGCATGGGCGCGTGTGCAAACGTGACGTCGCGCCCAGCGTCGTCCTTGATGGTCAGTGGGTATGTCGTCACGCGCGGTGTCGCCGCGCCTGCCGGTGAGGCCGCGCGCGACGGCGTGGCGGCTGCGCTGCCCGGTGTCGCCGTCCGCATTACTGCCGCAGACGTGGCCGGGGTTGCGTTGGACGCCGCCGTGGTTGTCGTTGCCGACGTCGTCGCGGCGTGGGTCGTGGTCGCTGCCGTTTGCGGCGGGACAACGGTCGCCGTTGACGTTGCGCCACCACAGGCGACCAGCAGCATCGTGACGACGAACAAAGCGAGGGTTGCGATCGGTCGCTGTCTCATGCTGTCACTCTCCTTCTTCCTCAATCCGGTCAGTCGCGTCTTCCAACTGCTCGCGAAGCACGCGTACCAGCCGCGACCGCCAAACGAGGGCGAAGGGCACACCGCGCCCGCGTGCCAGCCACACGCCCCAAACGCAACAATCCCCCCGCCTGGGGAGACGGAGGGAGCAGCGTGCGATGGCTGGGAACCACCGGGCACGATTGCTTTCGCCCGTTCTCGCGACGGTCTACGGCAGTACAGGCGACGGCAGGTACCCTGGCTTCACGACCACACGCGCCAGCCGGCACGCATGGTTCGTGTCACAGTTGCGGGACAGCGCCGGCCTTGCACCGGACTTCCCCTGCTCAATGCGCGCCCTGGCCCAGCGGCCCCAGCGACGCACCGTCACCCGAACTATTCGATTCCTTGCAGCCTAGCAAACGAGCTGGCCTGCTGTCAAATCCGGCGGCCGATGGTACTCACCTGCCTTCAGTCATCCTTCACCCGCCACCTGTCGAACTATGGCAAGATTCCGCCATCTGGGCGCGTGCCCACAGCGTCATCAGCTCGTTTGTGTGGATGGAGGATCGCATGGCCTGGCTCATCCTGGTAATCGCGGGTTTGATGGAGATGGCCTGGGCGGTCTTGTTGAAGCAGAGCCACGGCTTGACGCGCGTTGGGCCGGCGATCGGCTTCTTCATCACCCTACTTATCAGCATGTTCCTGCTGGCGCAGTCGCTCCGCACCCTGCCGGTCGGCACGGCCTATGCGGTGTGGACCGGCATCGGCGCGGCGGGCACCGCCATCGTCGGCATGATCTGGCTGGGTGAATCTCGCGACCCGCTCAAAATCGTCTCGCTTGCCCTGCTGCTCCTCGGCATCATCGGCCTGCGTCTGACCGAGCAACACTGATGCCCTGCCTGTAGCGCACTCGACAAACCGCTCGTCCGCAGGGGTACGAGGCGCCTGTCCCAAAATGGACCGCCCAACCCTCTACATTGATGACGATCACACTGTGGTGATCGCGACGGCGTCTCGACGCTCCGAATGTGAGGAAGAAGATGACCAGTGTAGCCCAGGCTCCGCGCTTTGTCCGTGCCGGCAATGTCATGACCACGACGCTGTTGCGCGCTGGCGTCAAACTCAAGGGATTCGGCAGGTACCCCATGTATCTGCTCACGGTGCGCGGGCGCAAGAGCGGGCAGCCGCACACCGTGTCGATCGCGATCCTCGAACGGGACGGGCAGCGCTATCTGGGCGCGCCCTTCGGCGCAGTCAACTGGGTCCGCAATCTACGGGCGGCGGGCGAAGCTACCCTCACGCGTGGGCGGCGCACCGAAACGGTCAGCGCCCGCGAACTGCTGCCCCAGGAAGCGGCGCTCGTCTTGCGCGAAGAGGTCAAGGACGGCCATCCCTTCGCGCGCTACCTCGGCGTCACAGCCGACTCGTCGCTCGAAGAGTTCGCGCGGTCGGCGGCGACTCATCCGCTGTTCGTGTTGGAGCGGCGCTAGCGTGGACACACACCCACCGGCATCGCATATGATGGCCGCTACGGCCAGCCGCACGGCGCGGCGCGGCGAGCGTGGGGGCGGCAGCGTGGAATCTTTCGAGACCTATCGCGCCTATCTCTTCGGCATCGCCTACCGTATGCTCGGGAGCGCGCAGGACGCGGAAGACCTCGTGCAGGAGACATTTCTGCGCTACCAGGCTACACCGCCGGAGACGATTCGCTCGCTGAAGGCGTATCTCACGACAATCATCAGCCGCCTGTGCGTGGATCA
>DASUBC010000628.1:0-2483 GCA_035763465.1 Thermomicrobiales bacterium | reverse complement strand
CTGGCGGCGCGGGTGCGCGAGGAGCGGTTGCTCGCGCCGCTCTGGCCGGATGGCGCGGCGATCGCGCTGCTCGACCAGACGCAATTGCCGTTCACCCGCGTGGTGCTGACGGTGGAGAGCGCGGCGGCGATGGGCGCGGCGATTCGCGAGATGCGCGTGCGCGGTTCCGGCGCGATCGGCTGCGCGGGCGCGCTCGGCGCGTACCTGGCGGTGCGTGAAGCGCCGCGCGAACCGGTGCGCTGGCCGGCGCTGGTGGCGCCGCTGCGGACGGCGCGGCCGACGGCGGTGGCGCTGCGGCTGGCGGTGGACGAGGTGCTGGCGGCGGCCCAGACGGCGGACGAGCCGCTCGCGGCGGCGGCCGAGGCGGCGGCGGCCTTCGTCGAGCGCCAGCTGGCGATGGAGCGCGCCATCGGCCAGTACGGCGCGGCGATTATCCCCGCTGGCGCGACTGTGCTGACGCACTGCCATTCAGGCGCGCTGGCGGGCGCGGGCTACGGCGGGCGGGCGCTCTCCGTCATCCGCGCCGCCGCCGAAGCGGGCAAACAGATCGCCGTTATCGCGCAGGAGACGCGGCCTTACCTGCAAGGCGCGCGGATCACCGCCTGGGAACTGCGGCAGCTCGGCCTGCCGGTCACGCTCATCACCGATGGGATGGCCGGCGCGGTGCTGGCGGCGGGGCGGGCGCAGGTCTGCGTCGTCGGTTCCGACCGCCTGGCCGCGAACGGCGACCTGGCGAATAAGGCGGGCACCTATCTCATCGCGCTGGCGGCGCGCGACCAGGATGTCCCCTTCTATACCGCGGCGACGCGCTACAACGTGGACCTGGCCTGCGCGAGCGGGCGCGACATCCCGGTTGAACTTCGCCCGGCGGACGAGGTGCTGCGCTTCAACGGCCAGCCGCTCACCGTGCCGAGCGTGGACGCGCTCTACCCCGCGTTCGACATCACGCCCGCGCGCCTGCTGACCGGCATCATCACCGAGGCCGGCATTCTGCGCCCACCCTACGCGCCACCGCTGCGTACACTGGTGGACGCCACGGGGAAAGGACAGGAAGCATGACCCACGCGATTATCGGCGGCACCGGCTTCACCGACATGACCTTCCTGGAGGCGCCGCGCGCCCTGGTCGTTCGCACGCCGTTCGGCGGTATGACGGCCTACAGCGGAGGCTACGCGGGCCAGGAACTCATCTTCGTGCCGCGCCACGGCCCGCAGCACAACGCGCTGGCGCATCAGGTGAACTACAAGGCGAACATCTGGGGGCTGCGCGAACTCGGCGTCGAGCGCATCGTCGGTGTCTCGGCCATCGGCTCGCTGAACCCTCAGATTGAGCCGGGCGACCTCGTGCTGATGGACCAGCTGGTGGATTTCACCAAGCACCGCGACGCTACCTTCAATCTCGGCTCGGTCAACTTCCGCAATCCCTACTGCGACAGCGTGCGCGCCGTCGCGCTGGAGCAGGCGCGGGCGCTGGGCCAGGCGCTGCATCCCCAGGCGACCTATCTCGCGGTGGAGGGGCCGCGCTACGGGACGGCGGCCGAGCGCAAACTCTGGATTCAGTGGGGCATGGACGTCATCGGGATGACCAACGGCACCGAGGCGGCGCTGGCGCGCGAACTGGGTCTCTGCTACGCCGTCATCGGTCTCGTCTCCGATGGGGGCAGCGGGGCGCGCAAGGTCGCCAGCGACCTCGACGCCCACCGCCGCGTGGTCGAGGAGAACCTGGCGAAACTGCGCGCGCTCACCCTCGCCACCGTCGCGGCCCTGCCGCAGACGCGCGACTGCCCCTGCGCCAGCCTGGCGGCGACGGGAAGAGGTTAGCTGATAGGGAGTTGTTCAGGCTTGGTGGCCTGGCGGGATGGGTTCCGGATTGAAATCCCGTGCCACCACCCGCCAGGCCACCAAGTATGAACAACTACGAAGATGTTGATGCCAGGCGTAGCCCCTGACATCTGACATCTATCATCTGCGAACGGAGTGAGCACCAATGCTCGGACAACAGCCGGAAGGGCCGGACGACCTTTGCGCGGCCTGCCACCACTTGACACAGAGTGGGTTGATTTATTCGGCGGGCGGCAATGCCAGCGTGCGTGTTGGCGATGTGGTGTACATTACGCCGACCGGCGGCGTGCTCGGCCGGATGCAGCCGGCGGATCTGGTGCAGACGACGCTCGACGGCGTGGTGTGCGGTGGCGGCGTCCCCTCGAAGGAACTGGGGATGCACCTGGCGCTCTACCGGGCGCGGCCGGCGGTACGCGCCGTCGTGCATCCGCATCCGGCGGCGGCGATCGCCTGGTCCATGCGCCAGCCAGCGCCGGGCCTGGATGCCATCCCCGCGACCAACGCCGGTTTTTACATCCGGGCGGGCCAGGCGCCGCTGCTGCCATACTTCCCGTCGGGCAGCCGTGAGTTGCATGAGGCAGTGGCACACCTGGCGACCGACTTCGCCGCCGTCCTGCTCGGCAATCACGGGGTCATCGCCGG